>JANQRO010000388.1 GCA_028284525.1 Myxococcota bacterium
AGACCAGCTCGCAATCCTCTTCCACGACCCGCGCGACGACGACCTCGCCGTGCACCAGCGTGCGGGTGGGCCCCCTCTTCACGCTCTACTCGCGGGGCCAACGCTCCGCGGCGGGCGCTGTCCCGTCGAGCATCGCTTCGAACCGGGCCTTGATCAGCGAGTCCCAGCTCGGGTGTGTCAATACGTAGAAGCGCTCGTCGCGGATCGAGTCGGCGACGAGACGTCCCACGTCGTCCGGCTCGACCCCCGTGTCGAGAAAGCGTCGGAAGCGGCGGCGGTATTCCCGCGACGGCTCGTCGACCGGTGGGGCGTTCGGCCGGTTGCGATCGCTGTCGACGATCTCGGTGCGCACCGGACCCGGGCAGAGCACCGAGACACCAATCGGCGCACCGAGCGCGTTGAGCTCGTTCTGGATGCACTCGGAGAGCGACACCACGCCGTGTTTGCTGGCGTAGTAGATCGCGTTGGTCGTGCCGGCCATCAGCCCGGCCATCGACGCCGTGTTGACGATGTGTCCCGGCTCGCCGCCCTCGAGCATCCGCGGCACGAAGGAACGCACCCCGTGGACGACGCCCATGAAGTTCACCCCCATCACCCAGCTCCACTCGTCGAGGCTGCTCTCCCAGGTGGGGCGGTTGTCGTTCAGCACGCCGGCGTTGTTGCAGAGTACGTGGGCCGCGCCGAAGCGCGCGTAGCTCTCGGCGGCCAACCCCTCGACCGCCTGGGCGTCGGCCACGTCGGTCACCACCTCGAGCACCTCGGCCCCGCTCGCGCGGAGCTCCTCGGCGACGACGGCGAGGGCCCCGGCCTCGAGGTCGCTCGCGACGACACGCATCCCCTCGGCGGCAAAGGCGCGCGCCATCCCGCGACCGATGCCACTCGCCGCTCCCGTCACGACCGCGACGCGTCCCCCGAGCTCCTGCATCCCGTCCTCCCCGTCCGGGCCACCGGGGCCCGTCGGGGCCTGGTGTACCATGCCCGGCGACGAGGAGCACCCGTATGCAGCTCGGCATCTACGCCACCACCCACGGAATCGGCCACCGCGACAACGAGAACTTCTTCATCACCTCGCTCGGCGCCGAGGTGATGCAGCCCGTCGCCGTGGCGCAACGGGTCGAAGAGGCGGGCTACCACTCGATGTGGTTCCCCGACCACGTGGTGATGCCCTACGAGAGCGAGAGCGGCCACGTCGCCAACGAATCCCGCACCCGCGCCTACGAGGCGCGTCACAACATGCTCGACGCCGCGGTGGTGATGGGCGCGGTCGCCGCACAGACCACACGGCTGCGTCTGGGCACCAGCGTGCTGATCGCCCCGTACCGCGGGCCGCTGAACGACGCCCGACAGTTCGCCACCGTCGACGTGCTCTCCCAGGGACGGCTCATCCTCGGGGTGGGCGCCGGCTGGCTCGAAGAGGAGTTCGACGCCTTGGGCCTCGACTACGCCGCGCGGGGCGCGATGACCGACGAGTGCATCGAGATCTACAAACGCTCCTGGTGCGACGAGGTGGTGAGCTTCGACGGGGAGCACTACCGCTTCGCCAATCTGTCGATGGACCCGAAGCCCCTCCAGACGCCGCGGCCTCCGATCCTCTTCGGCAGCGTGGTGCCCGCCGGCGCCCGTCGCGCCGCGCGCTCCTGCGACGGCCTGTATCCGATCTTTCTCGACCCCGGCGCCGACCCGGCGCGCTTCGCGGGGCTCCAGGAGGCGGTGAAACGCGAGCTCGGCGCGCAGGGACGCGACGAGTCGTCGTTCTCGATGATCGCCGTCGCATCGATGCGGATCACCGACGCCCCCTACGAGGGCACCGATCGCCCGGTGTGCAGCGGGACCCCCGACCAGGTGCTCGGCGACCTGCAGCGCTTCGCCGACGCGGGCTACTCGCTGGTGGTGGCGATCTACGACTGCCCGTCGGGCAAGGTGGACGAGCTCCTCGAGCAGGTGCAGCGCACCGGCGAGACGGTGGTGCCCGAGGCGAACGGCATCGCGGCGCGGGGCGGCTGGAAGCTCCTCGCCTAGGTCATGTCCCTCACCGTCCTCGAGCACCCGCTGGCGCGGCATCTCGTCACGCTGCTGCGCGACCGGTCCACGGAGCCGGAGGCCTTCCGCGAAGCCGCCCGGCGTCTGGCGACCCTGCTCGTGCTCGAGGCGAGCATCGACCTGCCCCTCGAAGAGCGACCTGTGGAGACCCCCCTCGAGACCGCGGTGGGCCACCGCATCGCCGCCCCCCTCGTCGCGGTGGCGGTGCTGCGCGCGGGGCTCGGGCTCCTCGACACCGTGGTCGACCTGCTCCCGGGGGCCCGCGTGGGCTACGTCGGCGTGCAACGCGACGAAGAGACCGCGACGCCCCGCGAGTACTACACCAAGCTCCCCGAGCTCGAGGGCGCCCGGGTCTTCGTCCTCGAGCCGATGCTCGCCACGGGGGGCTCGCTCTCCTGGGCCTGTCACCAGGTGCGCGAGGCCGGGGGCCGCGACGTCACCGCCCTCTGTGTCGTCTCGGCACCGGAGGGCGCCGCGCGGATGGCCCGCGACCATCCCGACGTGCGCATCGTGAGCGCCACCCACGACCGCAAGCTCGACGCCAACTTCTACATCCTGCCCGGTCTCGGCGACATGGGCGACCGGCTCTTCGGCACCCGCTAGCCCGGCGGCTCGCGCGCCCTCGCGCTCAGCGCGCCTCGACGGCCTCGGCCAGGGGGTACCCGGCGCGCCACGCCGCGGGGTGGTCGACCATCGTCGCGAAGCGGACGCCGGGGTGGCCCTGGATGTAGTCGAGCAGACGCTCGAGCATCAGCAACCGATGACCCCGCCCGATCGTCTGGGGGTGCATCGTCAAGGTGTAGACGCCGCGCCCGAGCTTGCGGTAGAGCCAATCGAACTCCCCGGCCCAGATGCTGTAGACCCGGTCGGGGTCGGCGAGCCCGGGACTCACCCCGATGCGGCTCGCGGTGTACTCGAAGGCCGGGAAGTCGTCGAGGTTCCACGAGAATGGCAGCTCGACCAGATCGACCCGACGCCCGAACTCGTAGGGCGCATCCTCGGACACGCGGTCGCCGACCCGGCAGTAGTAGGGGGTGAAGTCGTCGGCCATCATGCTGCTGTCGTAGCGGAAGCCGTACTCCACCAGGTACTCGATGGTGCGGTGGCTGAAGCTCCCCGCCGGCGCCCGGTAGCCCCGCGGCGGGCGACCGGCGAGCTTCTCGATGAGCTCGATCCCGCGTTCGAGGATGGCGCGCTCCTGCTCGGGCTCCTGACGCTTCGGGTTCTCGTGACAGTAGCCGTGGTGGCCGATCTCGTGGCCCGCCCCGGCGATGCGGGCGCAGGTGTCGGGGAAGGCCTCGATGGTGTGACCGGGGATGAAGAAGGTCGCCGGGAGCTCGCGCTCGGCGAGCAGATCGAGGATGCGCCCGGCGCCGACGCGGCCGAACTCGCCCCGGGAGAGCGCGTTGGGCGAATCGGTGCGGAAGTTCTGGATCCACACCGACATGGCGTCGAAGTCGAAGGACAGACACACCGTGATGTCCGGAGCCATACACCCTCCCGAGCTCGTGTGGCGTTTCGGTGCGCCACGACGGGATTCTATACCCTGCCTCGCATGTCGCTGCCCGGTCGTTCGCCCCGCCCCGTCGCCGTCCGCCGGGTGGCGTCGTAGCCGTGGGCGCCGACGACGCGATCCCCGCGGCGATCGCCCGGGGGATCGACGCCGAGATCGTCCGGGGACCACTCGGGGTGCTGCTCGGCATGGAGCTCGTCGGGCTCGAGACGGGCTGCGCGGCGGTGCGCATGCCCTACCGGCTCGAGCTCACGACGGCGGGGGATACGGTGCACGGGGGTGCGATCGCGGCCCTGGTCGACGCCGCGGGCACGGCGTCGGCGTGGGCCTATGCCGACGCCAATCCGGCCGACCTGGGCGCCACCGTGGGCTTCAGCATCCAGTTCCTCGCCGCCGCCCGCAGCGCAACGCTCACGGCGACGGCGCGGGTGCGCCGCCGCGGACGCGAGCTCACGACGATCGACGTCTCGGTACGGAGCGACGACGAGACCGAGGTCGCGGCGGCGCTGCTCACCTACAAGATCAGCCCGCGCCGACGCTGAGCCCGCCGTGTCCGCGCGCCCCTAGGTGGCGTCGTGGAAGATGATGCCCAGGCTGTAGCGCTCGCCGGACGAGAGCCGGCTCGTCCCGTGTCGCACCGAGGCGCGCAGCGCGCCGCGGCGCCCCGGCGCCGGCCAGTCGTCGCCGGCGAAGAGGACGAGCTCACCCCGCGCGGGAGAGAGGGCGTGGCCCAGCGATTGCTGTCGCGGCCGGTTCTCGACGAGCAGGAACTCGCCGCCCTCGAAGTCGCGCCCCGGCCGGCTCAGCACGATGAGCGCCTGGAGCGGAAAGTGTTGCGCGCCGTAGCGATCGCGGTGCAGCCGGTTGTAGCCACCGCTCCGGTAGTGGAGGAGCAGCGGCGTCGGCTTGGTCTGCCCCGCGCCGCGACACACCCGGCGGTAGCCCGCGTGGGAAGGCGGGTACTCGGCGTCGCGACCCAGCGCCGCCGCCCAGCGCCGGGCCACCGGCGCGAGACGCCGGTAGAGCTCGCGGCGCAGCACCGCGACCAGCGGCGGCAGGGGCTCAGCGAAGTAGGCGTACTCGCCCTCGCCGAAGCTGTGGCGCTCCATCACGACACGGCTGCGGAAGCGCGTGTCGTCGGGAAAGAGACGGATCAGCGCGGCACACTCGGCGGCGCCGAGCAGCGGCCCCGCGAGGGCGTAGCCCCGCGCGTCGAGCTCCGCCCCCACCTCGCTCCACGGCAGCGCCGCGATCCGGTGGCCAAGCGTCGCCCTCGCCATGTCCCTCCTCCCGCGCACCGCGCGACCCTCGCAGGCTGTCGGGCCCCGGACACTCCGATTCTTGCGGTCGCGCGCCGAACGCGACGCGTCCCGCGGAGCGCCGTGCTCAGGCGCTGTCGCGCTCCGCTTCCACCGGGACTTCGAAGCGGTCGACCGGAAAGCCGCGCTCCCGCCAGGCGGCGAGTCCGCCCTCGAGCGGGCGCACCCGCTCGATCCCCCGGCTGCGAAGCTTCAGCGCTACCCGAGCGCTGGAGGCCTCGTTGGGTCAGGTGCAGTAGACGACCACCTCGGTGTCGCGGGGGATCTCCTCGTGGCGCGCCTCGATCTCCTCATAGGGGATGAGGGTGGCGCCGCGCACCGTCTCGGGCTCGAACTCGAGCTCGAAGGCCTCGCGTAGGTCGACCACCGTGATGGCCTCGCCGGCTTCTTGACGTTCGAAGAGCTCGTCGGGCCCGATCCGGGCGACCCGCAGCGAGTGGAGCACACGCTGGCGCTGGAGGAGCTTGAGCCCGAGGTAGGCCGCGAGGGCCAGCACCAGCCCGGCGATTGCCGCCATCCCGTAGGGCGCGAGCATCTCGGCGAGCCGGTGGAGCTGGCCGCCGAAGAAGGCGCCGATCCCGAGAAAGACGCCGGACCACACCAGGGTGCCCAGCACCGAGAAGAGCAGGAAGGCCCCCCGCATCATATGGGCCGAGCCCGCCAGGGGCGGCGCCGCGGTGTCGAGACCCGGGACGAACTTCGCCAGCACCAGCGAGAAGGGTCCGGCGCGGGTGAAGGCGTTGCGCGTGCGTTGGACACAGGAGTCGGGCTCGAGGGAGATGCGACACAGCATGCGCAGCACCCCCGGCCCGCGGGCCCGGCCGAGCTCGTACCAGAGCCAATCGCCGGGCAGCGCGGCGAGGACCACCACGGCGAGGGTCGCCGGCGCCTGCATCCCGCCTTCGGCGATCACGCCGCCCGCCACGACGAGGAGCGGGGTCGACGGGACCGGCAGACCGGCCTGATCCAGGAGCACCGACGCGGCGATCACCCAGTAGCCGTACTGGCCGACGAAGGCCATCAGCTCATCCAAGGCGGGGACCCCCGGGTTCAGCCGTCGTGGACGGCGGCAAGGATCGAGCGCGTCGCATAGCTCTGATTGAGCGTGTAGAAGTGGATTCCCGGCGCGCCGGCACCGAGGAGCTCCCGACACTGCTCGGCGGCGTGCTCGATTCCGATCGCCATCACGGCCTCCGGGTTGTCGGCTTCGGCGCGCAACGCGTCGTGGAGCGCGGCGGGGATCCGCGAGCCACACATCTTGGTGAAGCGCTCGATCTGGGCGAGGTTGGTGATCGGCATGATCCCCGGGACGATCGGCACCGCCACCCCGGCCGCCCGCGCCCGGTCGACGAAGGCGAAGTAGTCGCGGTTGTCGAAGAAGAGCTGGGTGATCAGGAACTGGGCGCCGCTCGCGACCTTGTGGACGGTGTGGGCGAGATCGGCGTCGGGGGTCTCCGACTCGGTGTGCACCTCGGGGTAGCAGGCGCCGCCGACCGACACGTCGAAATCGGCGCGGAGCAGCGCCACCAGCTCGCTCGCGTGGGCGAATCCCCCGTCGACCGGTCGGAAACCCGCCGATCCCTTGGGCGGGTCGCCGCGCAGCGCCAGGAAGTTCTCGACGCCGCCGGCGACCAGACGCGCCGCGACCTCGCGGATCTCGGCGGCGTCGTGCCCCACACAGGTGAGGTGGGCCATGGCCGTGATGCCGTGGTCGGCCTGGATGCGCTGTACGAGCTCCACCGTACGCTGGCGGGTGGAGCCCCCGGCCCCGTAGGTCACCGAGACGAAGTCGGGGGCGTGGGAGTGGCGAAGCTCGGCGATGGTGCGCTCGAGTCGCGCCGCGGCGGCCTCGCTCTGGGGCGGGAAGAACTCGAAGCTGAACACGGGTCGGCGCTCGGCGTAGAGCCGGTCGATCCTCATCGCCAAAGCATAACGGCGCCCCCGGAACACCGCCGAGGGTGGGACGCACAACTTGGGCTTGCCAGCGCCCCCCGGCGAGCGAGACAATCGCCCCACACAGGAGGTGACCATGGCCGGCCCGCTCGAAGGCATCCGGATCGTCGACGCCACCCAGATGATCAGCGGCCCCTTCGCCGCCGGTCTCCTGGGCGACCAGGGGGCCGACGTGATCAAGATCGAGCCCCCCGAGATCGGCGACCCCGTGCGCTACTTCGGCGCCATGCGCGGCGGGCTCTCGGCCCTCTTCGCCACGAGCAACCGCAACAAGCGCTCGGTCACCCTCGACGTGAAGGACCCCGACGATCTCGCGAAGATCCACGCCCTGGTGGAGACCGCCGACGTCTTCATGCAGAACTTCCGGCCCGGCGCCGCCGAGCGCATCGGTCTCGGCGAGGAGACCCTGCGCGCCCGGCGTCCCGACCTGATCTACGTCTCGATCAGCGGCTTTGGCGAGCGCGGCCCCTTCGCCGACCACCGTGTCTACGACCCCGTGATCCAGGCGCTCTCGGGGATGGCAGCGATCCAGGGCCACGAGGGCCGGCCCCAGATGGTGCGCACCATCCTCCCCGACAAGCTCACCGCGATGACCGCCGCCCAGGCGATCGCCTCGGCGCTCTTCGCCCGCGAGCGCAGCGGCCGGGGCGAGCACATCCGTCTCGCCATGCTCGACGCCATGGTCGCGTGGCTCTGGCCCGACGGGATGTGGAACCACACCTTCCTCGGCGATGGCGTGGCCAACGAGCTCCCCGGCGGGCTGAACCTCGTGTTCGAGAGCGCCGACGGCTACATCACGACCGGCGCCCTCACCGACAAGGAGTGGGCGGGGCTCTCCCGCGCGACGGGACACCCCGAGTGGATCGACGAGCCGCGCTTCAAGACGATCCCCGACCGGGTGGCCCACATCGACGACCTCCTCCAGGTGATCGCCGACGCGCTCCGCACCCGCCCGAGTGCCGAGTGGATCGAACGGCTCGACGCCGAGCAGGTGCCGTGTGCGCCGATCCTCACCCTCGACGAGGTGGTGGACCACCCGCAGGTCGCCGCCAACGAGCTCCTCGAGGAGACCGAGCACCCGAGCGCGGGGCCGATGCGTGCCCCGCGCCCGGCGGCGCGCTTCGAGCGCGCCCCGACCACCAACCGGCGGCCCGCGCCGACCCTGGGCCAGCACACCGAGGAGGTGCTCGCCGAGCTCGACGCCCGCTAGGCGCCGGCGGCGCGCCGCGCGCCGCGCCGAGGGGGTCTAGTACGACTTGGGGAGCCGCAGCACGCGCTCGGCCAGGTAGCAGAGGATGAGCTGCGGGCTCACCGGCGCGAGTCGGTGGATCATCACCTCCCGCAGATAGCGCTCGACGTGGTACTCCTTGGCGTAGCCCATCCCGCCGTGGGTCATGACGGCGTTGGTGCAGGTCTCGAAGGCGGCTTCGGCGGCGAGGTACTTGGCGGCGTTGGCCTCGGCCCCGCACTCCTCGCCGCGGTCGTAGAGCGCCGCCGCTTTGAACACCATGAGGTTCGCCGCCTCGAGCTGCGCCCAGTTGGCGGCGAGCGGGTGCTGGATGCTCTGGTTCATCCCGATCGGGCGACCGAATACGACGCGTTCCCGGGCGTAGTCGGCGGCGCGTTTGAGCGCCACGCGACCCAGGCCGACGAGGCCCGCCGCGATCAGGATGCGCTCGGCGTTGAGCCCTTTGAGCAGGTAGCGGAAGCCCTTGCCCTCGTCGCCGATGCGGTGCTCGACGGGCACCGGAAGACCGTCGAAGAAGAGCTCGTTCGAATCGACGGCCTTGCGCCCCATCTTGTCGATCTTGCGGATGTCGACGTAGTCGCGGTCGAGGTCGGTGTAGAAGAGCGAGATACCGTCGATCGGCTTGTCGGTCTCGGTCGCGGTGCGCGCCACCAGCATGATCTTGTTGGCGACCTGGGCGGTCGAGATCCAGACCTTCTCGCCGCGCACGATGTAGCGGTCGCCGTCGCGCTTCGCGAGGGTCTTGAGCCGCGTCGTGTCGTGGCCGGTGTTGGCCTCGGTGACCCCGAAACAGGCGATGTCCCGGCGCTCGATGATGCGCGGCAGCCACTGCTTCTTTTGCTCCTCGGAGCCGTAGGCCAGGATCGGAGTCACCCCGAAGAGCCCGATCGCCACCGCCGACACCCCGCTGTTGGCCGCTCCCGACTCGGAGATCGCCTGCACCACCAACGCCGCCTCGGTGACGCCGAGGCCGCTCCCGCCGTACTCCTCCGGGATCGCGATGCCGATCCAGCCGTCGTCGGCCAGGGCGCGGCAGAAGTCCTCGGGGAACTCGCCGCTCTCGTCGCGCTCGAGCCAGTACTGCTCGTCGAAGCGGCTGCAGAGCTTCAACACGCTGTCGCGGATGTGTTGCTGCTCATCGGTGAAGGTGACGTCCACGGTGGGGACCTCGCTCTGTCTGGGTGCCGACGCAATGTGCGTCGGGCGTCTCAGGGTACGGCGCCGGAGCCCGGTGTGCTCGACGGCGCCGTTCTCCCGATGTTTGTGGAGGTCGATCGGTGTCTGGGAGGCCCGGCCGCGCGCCGTCGCGCGAAGCGTTATGCCGCGACCGGCCCCGGGAGCAGCGCTCGGCGGAAGCGGCGCTGGATGGCGGGGTCGCGGCCCTTGTCGCCGAAGAGGATGTCGAGCGAGGCCTCGCGCAGCACCGGATCTCGCATCGAGCGGTTCCACATCGCGCGGCGGATCGCGAAGCGCCAGGCCGGGAGCGCGGCGAGCGCGGCGATGCGCCGGGTGGCGTCGTTGGTGTCGGCGTCGAAGTCCGAAGCCTCCCCCGGTCGCTCGCCCTCCCGCAGGGGCCGTGGCGGCAGGCTCGAGCGATAGCGCGCGATCGCCTCGAGGTCGGTGCGCAGTGCCGCGCTGCCGAAGAAATCGACCATGCGCGTCCAGCCGCGCCCGAACTCGCCCTCGGGTCCCGAGAGCCGGCGAAAGCGCGGGGCGAAGACACGCACCCCGGCCTCGACGGTGGCGACGTGGGCGCGCCAGCCGCTCACCCGCGCCGTCTCCCAGCCCGCCTCGTCGCCCACCCGCGCGACCTCGCGGAAGAAGTGCACCCAGTGCTCCTCCGCGCCCGCGAAGACATCGGCGTGCTCGGTGAGGGGGTCACCCTCGCGTCCCACCGCGACCCCCGAGAGCAGCCCCGCCTCCGCTCCCGCCCGTGCGGGCAGGAGCGAGAGCGAGGCGTTCATCGCGCCCCACCACGAGTCGGGATCGATGCGGTCGTCGCCGGGGCCGGCGCCGAGGCGCCCGCTCTGCCACTGCCAGTGGAGCTGCGCCGCGTAGCCCCAGAAGATGTGGCGCTCGCCCCGCGCGCCGAGCAGCGGCGGCGCGCCGCTGTGCTCGATGAGCGCCTTGTACAGGGACAGGCGATCGCGCACCGAGCCCGGGTCGACGGAGTCGATCGATGCGGGAAGCGCGCCCCAGGCCGGGCCGAGGGGGATCGCGTCGAGCCAACCCGCGATGTCGGCATCGGTGCTCACGACGCGAACCCTCGCCCGCCGGATCGACCGCCGCAACTCCGCGCGGCCCTCCCCGACCCCCTCCGGCCCGTGGATGACGCCATGTATCATCCCGCGGCCTTCCCACCAGGAGATCCCGTCATGACGATCCGTTCCGCTCTGCTCGCCCTCGGCGCCACCGCCGCGATCTGCGCCGCCGTCGTGCTCGTCCGACCCGCCGGCGCCGGCCACCACGAAACCGCGTCCCCGGTCGCCATCGAACCCCTGCTCGGCACCGAGGTGAAGGAGCTCGACGGCAAGCGCGCATCGCTGGTCCGGGTGACCTACGCGCCCGGGGCCGCCTCACCCCCCCACCGTCACCCGGGCACCGTGATCGTCTACGTCCTCGAAGGCGAGATCCAGTCGGCGCTGGGCGACGAGAAGGCCGTGACCTACACCGCCGGCCAGTCGTGGAGCGAGCCCGTGGGCGCGCTCCACCGCGTCGCGGTGAACGCCAGCGACAAGCCCGCGGTGCTCCTGGCCGTCCTGCTCCACGACGCCGACGACGAGCTCCAGCAGCCGGCGGAGTAGTGCCGGCGGGGGAGCGTCTCCCCCTCGGCACCCGGCTCGCCTACGGGGTGGGGCTGGGCGCGGACGGGGTGAAGAACAACGCCTTCGCCACCTTCCTGCTCTTCTTCTACCAGCAGCTCGTCGGGCTCGACGCGCGGCTCTGCGGACTCGCGCTCTTCATCGCGCTGCTGGTCGACGCCGTCACCGACCCGACGATGGGGGTCGTCTCCGACGGCTGGCGCTCGCGTTTCGGCCGCCGACACCCCTTCATGTACGCCGCAGCCCTCCCGATGGCGCTCTGCTACTTCGCCGTCTTCGTCCCGCCGACGGGCATGAGCACCGCCGGCCAGTTCGCCTGGCTCCTGCTCTTCTCGATCGGGGTGCGGCTGGCGATGACGCTCTTCGGCGTCCCCCACGCGGCGCTCAGCGCCGAGCTCACCAGCGACTACGACGAGCGCACCGTGCTCCACAGCCTCCGCACCCTCTTCGCCTGGATCCTCGGGCTGGTGAACGCGCTCCTTGCCTACCAGCTCTTCTTCGCCACGACCGCCGAGCACCCGAACGGGCTGCTCAACCCGGCGGGCTATCCGCCCTTCGCGCTCTTCGGCGCGGTGGTGATCGCAGCGAGCACCCTGGCGTGCGCCGTGGGCACCCAGGGGGCCGCGTTGCGCGCCGACGCGGCCCGCGTCGAGACGCCCTCGCCCACCCTGCGCGAGCTGGTGCGCGAGGTGCGCAGCACCTTTCGCAGCGTCAACTACCGGAGCGCGGTGGTGGGCGGGCTCCTCTTCTTCACCGGGTTCGGTCTCTCCCAGAACCTCGTGAACTACATGTCCGTATACTTCTGGGGCTTCCGCTCCGAGCAGATCGCGCTCTTCGTGATCGCGATCTTCGGCGCCTCGGTCTTCGCGCCGAGCATCGCGAAGGCGCTCTCGGCCCGCTTCGACAAAGGCCCGGTCGCCGTCGCCTCCACCCTCGTCACGATCGTCTTCGGCTCGGGGATCGTGGCGTTGCGCCTCGTGGACGTCCTGCCACCCAACGGCCACCCGCTCCTCCTCCCCATTCTGGTCGCGGTGAGTCTCGTGACCTACAGCGCGACCATCCTGGGGATGATCATGATCGGTGCGATGGTGGCCGACACCACCGACGAGCGAGAGCTAGAGACCGGGATCCGTCAGGAGGGCCTGCTCTTCTCGGCGAGCAGCTTCGTCTCGAAGGCGTCGTCGGGGCTCGGCGTCCTGGTCTCGGGCTTCGTGGTGTCCCTCGCCGGCCTGGGCGAAGGCCTCGACCCCGCGCACGTAGCACCCGCGGTGGTGACGAGCCTCGGCGTCTGGACGCTCACCGGCGGGGTGGTGATGGGGCTCGCCTGCACCTACGCCTTCTCGCGCTACCGCATCACCAAGACCGCCCACGCGCGGATCCTCGAGACGCTGGGCGAGCGCCGAGCCGTTTCCTAGAGTGCCGCGTGGGGGGCCGCGCACGGGTGGGGCTGAAGCGCTTCGACAGAAAGTTCGGCGCCGACTTTCTGCAGGGGCTCCCCACCACCCCCGCCGTCTATCTCTTCAAGGACGAGCGCGGCGACGTCCTCTACGCCGGCAAGGCGCGCAACATCCGCCGCCGTCTCCAGCAGTACCGCAACGCCAGCCGCAAGAAGGCCGACCGCAAGATGCGCACCCTCGTCCGCGAGGCCGCAGCGATCGAAGTGCGCCCCCAGCCCAGCGAACGCGCCGCCCTGCTCGCCGAGAACGAGCTGATCCGCACCCTGCGCCCCCGTCACAACGTCGACGGCGCCTACCACTTCCTCTACCCCGCCATCGGCACCGCCCAGCGCCACCACCAGACCCTGCTCTGTCTCACCACCGACACCGCCCCCTGGCACGACTTGGGGATGCGCTGGCACGGGAGCTTCCGCTCCCGCCTACGCGCCCTCGAAGCCTACGACGCCCTCACCACCCTCCTCGACTGGGCCGGCCACCGCGAGCCCAGACCCGCCTACCCCGCGTTCCCCAGGCTCCGCGGTTCCCGCTTCACCGCCTACCGCCGCACCGCCTTCCTGCTTCCGGCCCTTGACCGCCTTCTCGCCGGCGAGGACACCTCGGCACTCGAGCTGCTCACGGACCGTCTCCTCGCCAACCCGGACGCGCGCCGAGATGGAGCGCAGATCGAAGAAGACCTGCGGCGGCTGCTCGCCTTCTTTGAGGAGGACGCGCGGCCGCTGCGCCGGGCGCAGGAGCGCAGCGGACGCGAGCCGGGGTTTGTGCGGCAGGAGGAGCGGGACGCGTTGTTAATTGCGGCGGAGTAGAGGTGCGAAGATCCCTTTGTGTTTCTTCGGCGAAGCGCCACGCAACGACGAGTAGCGTGAACAATGCCGAGAGCGACACAAAGACCGCCGAAGGTTCTGGCACGGCCGACACGGTGAGCTGCGGTGCGAGCGGGGCGCCCGATTGGAAGCGCCCCTCCGCGGCGAAGATTCCGAGCGCCGGGATGTCAATGGGCGGGTCGTACTGGGCTGCGGGCACGCCACAGACGAGCTCTGAGGGAAACGCTGTATTCGCCCTCGCTGAAAGGTCTATGAACTCGGGGGCGCATGCTCCCGCAGTGCAGAGACGGAAGCGCCCACTCGGTAGGCCCGCGACGGCCGAGAGCTCGAACTGGATGTGGGTCACCCCGTCGAGTGCCGGATCGTCGTCCGGGTCAACTGAGATCGTCGCGGAGGCGATCGTCGGGATGTCAGGACCCCCAAAAGGGGCCATCGACTCGCTCTGCAGGACGACACGGAGGGTATCGGGAAGAGCCAGTGGATCGTCCGGATCAGGCGATCGGATCACCCCGACGGATGCGAAGTCGAAGAAGAAGAGTGGGGGCACGGTGCTGGTGTATGGATCAGGATCCGCCGGGTCGATGGTCGCGATGCCCGCCCCGATCGTCGTTCCGTAAAATTCGCACGGATCGGGAACTTTGAATCGATACCTGACGTCGAAGCGCTGATCACCTGCCGTATTTGCCGCTAGCGGCAAACTGAAAAGCTGCGTGACGTTGGACGTGAACGGACATTGACGGTTGCTGCCGTCTAGCCGGAGGGCTCCATCGATCCGCGCAAACGCGCTGGCCTCTGCGCAAACTCCGGGTAGCGGCGCCAGGAAGAAGGGAAGACCATCTTCGCTCTCGAAATCGTCCTCCGCGTCGAATGAGAGCGAGAAGGACTCAGCTTCAACGACCTGTCCATCGATCCCTCCGTTTCGAACACTCAACAGGCCGCTGGTGCTGACAGCGGATATCGAGATGGTCCCTTCGTCGAGGCTTCCAGTAATGCACCCAAGAGGGGAGGGCGCAGGCGGCGGCTCGCACTCCAAACGGACCTCCTCGCATCGCGCGCCCCCGCAGACGCGGACCACTCCTTTTGGAACGCGAACGGTGCCTAGCCCCGGTCGCTCCTCGACCGCGAGCGACAGCTCGAAGGTCACCTCATCGCCCACTTCCGGCGTCGGCAGCAGTACCGCGTCCAGCAGACTTCGACCCAAGAACCCTGGATCCGCGAACAACTCGGCGAAGACTCCGCCGAGGGCGTCGATCCGTGTCACCAACAGCCAGGACGCTTCGGTGTTGTTCTCGTTCAGAAATCCGACACCAAACGAGTCGAGGTCCCGAAATTCGGCGGGTATCGCATACGCCGCTCGAAGCGTTGCGTCACCCGCGTTGCCGCCCGGCAAGTACAAGGTTCCCAATCCCCCCGCGCAGGCCAGTGACCCGATAAAGACGGCCTTGCCGTCAAGAACGAAGCCGTCCGTTCCGCACGGGGGAAAGGGCGCGATCTTCGCGGGCGTACGGGGACCCACCCAGTGAAGGGGCTCGAAGGGCTGGTCGCCGTCGTTGAGCTCACCTGCCTCGAAATCATCAACCCACTCCGCGGCCTGCATCCGGAGCTCTTCGACCTCGAGTGGGAGCGTCGACCCCATGGCCGCGCTCGGCAGACCAACAGCGAATGCGAGCTGAAGTGCCAGCGTGCGCATCTCCACAGTCTCCCACGAGGACGGTCGTGGTCCAAGGGCGCCGTGGGATGGCTCACACCAGGGGCGCTCGTGTCTCGTCTATGCTCTGAGCGAGGACAGCCAGTTGATCCGCTCGTATTCTCGTCAGCTGTTGTGTGGAATCTCGATCGCCACGGCAGTCGTTGCGGCGCCGCCGCTGGGCGAGGCGCAGGTGGTGCGGGATGGGACGATCGGAGCTCCCGCTGCGGGTCCGGTTGGGCCGGGGATCGACGACCTCGGGGTGCCTGCCGACTACCTGATCGACGAAACCCTGGGCGGCCGAGCGGGGGGGAATCTGTTCCACAGCTTCTCGCAGTTTGATCTCGGGCCCGGAACCACGGCGACATTTACAGCGGCCCAGCCGACGGACCGGATTCTCAGCCGAGTGACGGGGGGAGCTGCCTCCGCGTTGCACGGGAGGCTTCGCTCGACGGTTCTCGGAGCCGACCTCTTTTTCATGAACCCGGCGGGTGTGCTCTTTGGAGAGGGCTCGTCGATCGACGTCTCAGGCTCCTTGCATGTCACTACGGCGGCCTCGCTCCGACTCGGCGACGCCGCCGGCACGCGCTTTCCCGCGACGGCTACACCTCCCGTGCTGGTCTCAGCACCGGTGGCGGCCTTTGGTTTTTTGGACGCTCCGGGCCCCATTTCCGTCGAGAACTCGTCCGGCCCGATGTGGGCGGAGCTCGAGCGGCACCAAACGCTTTCTCTGTTTGGCGGCCCGATCCAGATCCTCGGCAACGCGAGCCTGGAGGCGCGAGATTTCCCGACAATCGCCGCATTGGGTGGACCCTATTCGACCGCGCCGACCATCCGGGTGCCAGAGGGGCGAGTCGAGTTGGTCTCCGTCACCTCGGTGGGCGACCTCGAGTTCACACCGGACCTCGACACGAGCGACTTCCCGTCGCTCGGGGACATCGACCTCCAGACCGTTGGCATCGACACGCGCGGAAGTCCCGAGGTCTTCTTCGACCAACCTGGAGGGTCCGTCGTGACCGTCCGGTCCAACGACCTCTCCCTGCGCGCCAACTCTCTCTTCGCCGCGGAATCGCGTGCGGGCGACCCTGGCGTCGATGTAGTGCTTCGGGGCGATCTATTACTCGACCACTCCGAGTTCTGGGCGTCGGCGCGGGTAGCGGCGCGCCACATTCGAGTGCTGAGTACCGGCGGATTCGAACCTCACCCGCTGGGGCCATTTGCCAACAGCGGCATCACTACGTTGAGCTTTTCGAACGACCGCGGTGGCGACATCGACATCGATGCCGACTCCCTAACGCTCAACGTAGAGGGCCCGCTCGCGGCCTGGACCTCGTGGATCATGGCCGGATCGTCCGGGTTCTACGTTGGCAGCGGTGGCGAAGGCGGGAACCTCCGCTTCAACGTGGGCGACCTTCGACTCGACGGGGGATGGATCGCTGCGGATAGCACAGCGCCAACCATCCTCATCAGTGGCTTTAGGGATATCGGAGGTGGTGGCTTTCTTTCGATCGACGCGGAGACGATCGCCCTCGTCAACTCGGGATTTATCGGAACGGTCTCCAATGGGCGTCAGACCTCCGGTGACATCACGATCCGGACCGGGTCTCTTCTGGTGCAGGGAGCGGGCCCTACGCTACAAGGCATCATCTCCAGCTCGATTACGTCCAACGCGCTCGGCGGGGAAGCGGGCAACATCGACATCGAGGCGAAGCTGGTGGAGGTCCTCGACGGAGGCGCGATCGCCTCGACGTCCGGCTTCGATCAGAACCCGATCTTCGAAGGCGGAGGGGGTGGCAACGTGCGCATTCGATCCGATCGAATCGTCGTTGCTGGAGCGGAGCCTCGCCTGCGATTCGTGGGGGGGGCGGACGGCCAGTCTGCGATCGCCGCCGGGACCTCGGGGCCCGGCCGCGGCGGGGAGGTCGAACTATCGGGGCGGGAGCTCTTGGTCGACGGAGCGACGATCACGAGCACTACGACGAGTATCGGCGAAGGAGGCGGCGTTTCACTCGATTTCGATCAGATCGACCTGATGAACGGCGCCCGTGTCGAAGCCGCGAGTATTGGCTTTCAACAGCGCTTCTTTGCGTCACCACCCGGTACCGCCGGCGATGTCTCGATCCGTACCGAGACTTTGAGGGCCTCCTCCGGTTCGACCATCTCGGTCGAGTCGGTCGAATCCGACGCCGGAGACCTCTCGATCCACGCAACCGACAGCGTCGAGCTCTTCGGCAGCGCGCTGACCGCCACCGCAGACGGCGCGGGGGGCAACATCGACGTTGCCGAACCGGTTTGGATCATCCTCGAGAACGGCGGCCAGGTCATTGCGGACGCGACCGAGGGTCAGGGCGGCAACATCTCGCTCGGAACCCAAGCCCTTCTCGTCTCCCAGGACAGCACCATCAGCGCGTCCTCGGACTTTGGTGTCCAGGGCGAGATCGAGGTGAGCTCTCCCTTCACCGATGTGGCGCAGAATCTGACGACGCTCCCCACGGCCTACGTCGAGGCTCCCGAGGAGATGGGCAACCGCTGCGAGGCCGGTGGGGCCGATTCGGTGGGGCGCTTCGTGGTGGCGGGGAATCGGGGGATTCCCGAGAGCCCGGACGCGCCGCTTTGGGCCGACGCCTACTGAGTCGCAGGGCCTCCGCGTTGCGTCTTCCAGAAGCACACCACTAGGGCCAGGGCCACAGCGAGCGCGGCCGCCACTCCGACCGGCTCGGGGACCGCGTAGGCTACGAGGCTAGCGTTCGCGGGGTTTCCCGATTGGAGTCGTCCTCCGGCGGCCTGCAATCCGGGCAGGTCGATCGGCGGGTCGAAGGCGGAGGCCGTGGTGCCGCAGACCTGCGTCGCGGGAAACGGTGTCGGGGCATGGGCGGTGAGCGGAGCGAAGGCGCCCGTGCACGGCCCGGGCCCACAGAGCCGATAGCGGCCGGTGGGGAGGCCGGCGCTCACGTCGAGGTCGAACTCGATGCTGTGGATGGCGGCGATCGCGGGATCGCCGTCGGGGTCGGTGGAGAGGACGGCGCTCGCAACCGTGGGGATTTCGGGGCCGCCCTGCTCGTGCATCGGCTCGGCCACCAGAGTGACGAGGAGCGCGTCGGGCGTGGCTAACGGGTCGAGGGGGTGGCGACCCCGGAAGAGCGTGAGCGAGGCGTTGTCGAGCTGGAGGAGGGGCGGCTCGTCGGAGGTG
>JANQRO010000403.1 GCA_028284525.1 Myxococcota bacterium
CTCGTCGACCCGGTGGCGACGACGACCGCGGTCCGCGTGCTCGAGCTGTCCGACGCGGCGCCCACCGGGCTCGGCATCTTCTTCGTGTGGCTGGGCGACGTCCGCGTGCTGCTCCTGGTCTTCGCCGTCGCCGCCCACCCGCGCTGGCTCCGCGCGCTGCTCCCCGCCGCCGGGATCGCCGCCCTGGTGCCGGCGCTCGCGTACGCGGCGTACTCGAGCGCGGCGCTGGAGGGAAGCTCGAGCCTCGGCCCGCGCTGGCTCTACCTCACCCACGAGGCCTTCTTCGTCGTCCTCGCGCTCGGGCTGCGCGGGATCTGGCTCCCGGAGCGGAGCGCCCTCGAACCCCGCGTCGCGCGCTTCGGCTCCGAAGCGCTGCTCTACTGCGCCGTCTACTACGCCCTCTGGGCCCTCGCCGACGTGCTGATCCTGGCGGGTCAGGACGCCGGCTTCGCCCTGCGCATTCTCCCGAACCAGCTCTACTACGCCTTCTGGGTGCCCTTCGTCTGGTGGCGCGCCCGAGCGGCCCTCGCCCCCTGAGGCCACCGAGCGCTTGCCGTGCGCGGCCCGCACCGCGGGGGAGACGGCGGCTAGGACGCGGGCGGCGCCGGGCGGCGCTCGTAGAGCGGGGCGTCGTGTCCCTGGCCCGCCCAACGCCGCGGGTCGCGGCGGGTCTCTTCGAGCCAGCGCAGGAGCAGCGCGTTGCCCTGCGCCTCGTGCTCGAACACGGCCAACGCGCTGGGCAGCTCCGCCGGGAGGACCCGCAGCCGCTGACGGGTCGGGCCGAGCATGCGGCGCACGGCCTCGACGAGGTCCGGCTCGCCCGTCGCGTCGCTGCGCACCAGCAGCACGACCTGGCCGTCGCACTCGGCGTGTTGTTGAAAGGGCCCGTGGGAGAACTCGAGCACGTCCCAGAGCGGTGGCCACGGCAGCCCCATCCCTTCGAGGACCTTGTGACGCCATCCCTGGGCGCGTTCGCCGTAGCCCCCCGAAGCGAGGAGCGTGAGGCCGGTGTAGAGGCGAAGCGGCTCGGGCCCGAACACGCCCGCGAGGGTGGCGGGCGCACCCAGCCAGGCCGCCGTCACCGCGGGGACGTCGAGGGCGAAGCGCGCGACGTCGCGGCCGACGACACGCCCCCAGGCGCGGGCCACGGCGAGGGCGCCGGCGTAGGCCAGCATCGGCCCCGTCACCCGGATCAGCGTGCCGTACTCGTCTTCGCCGGGGATGCGCACCACCCGGGCGTCGACCGCTCCGAGGGTGGCGAGGAGCGCGGCCTTCTCGTCGCAGTCTTCCCGCGCACCGCCGGAGGCGCCGGTGGCGGTGACGAGACACAGCGAGGCCCACCGCTCCGGAGCGGTCAACGCGAAACGCGCGTTCGGGGAGAGCCCTTGGGAGAAGACGACCAGCGCGTCGTCGCCGTGGTCGGCTCGGTCTTCGGCCAGGGCGCCGGTGGGCACGTAGCGCGCCGGGAGACCCAGATCGCGATCGAGCAGGTCGGCGAGGAAGCGCGCGTGGGCGGAGGAATTGCCCACCCCGGTCACCCAGATCCGGCGTGCCGTCGCGGCGCGTGGCGCGAGCTCGGGATCGGGTTGTGCGGCGAAGGTGGCGAGCGCGTCGGGGAGGGCCGCGATGCGTCGACGCAACAGCTCGACACCCTCGCGCCAGTCGCTGCGCGAGCGACCCGCCCCGCTCACCGGGCCGTCTCGGGCAGGTGCTTGCGCTCGGCCATGGCGCGAAAGTACGCGAGCAGGTCGTCGAGATCGCCGTTGCCCAGGTGGCGGTTCGCGGGCATGCTCGTCAGCCGGAAGCTCCTCGGGTCGCGGATGAAGGCGCGGATCTGCTCGGCCGGACGGTACTCGACGATGCTCTGGGGGACGTTCAGGTCGGGCCCCACGGTGCCACCCTCTCCGTTCATCGAGTGACACGACACGCACTGGTCGCGAAAGAGCCCGAAGCCGCGCACGACCGCGGGGCTGGCGTCCGGGGCGGGGACGAGGTGCGGGTACTCCGTGTCGAAGGGGGCGAGGTCGATCGCCACGAGCTGGTAGGGCCAGGGAAAGCGGTGGGGGTCGTTCTGCTCGGCGCCGCTCCAGATCACATAGAAGGGTCCCGGGTCGAGCTTGCGGCGGTCGATCGGCTCCCAGCGCGGCGGCGCTCCGGGGGTGTCCACGAGCGCGGCGTCGGCGTAGGCCACCCAGGCGTCGGGGGTCCCGAGCACGTCGGCCCGGGCGGGCCGCACGTAGCCGTCGGCGGCGCGGAGAAAGAGATTGCCGTCACGCGCCGCGGAGGACGGCGGCGGGAAGCCCTGGGCGAGGACACAGGCGGCCGGGAGCGCCCAGAAGGACTTGGTGCGCAGATAGTAGGGGTCGTCGACGACGACGCGCTGCGGGGGACACGCCTCGCGCAACGCGTCCAGGCCGTGTCGCGCCACCTCGCGGCCGCGCTCCAGATAGCGGAGCTCGGCAGGGTTCGCGGCGCGGCCCCCGCGCGCCCCGAGCACCGCAAGGACGAGACCCGCGGCCGCCACCGCGAGCACCCACCCGGCCCTGCCCCCGCCCTCCGCACGCATCGCGGCAAGGTAGCGTGGGCCGGGGTGGCCTAGGTGCCCGCCGATTTGCCCCCGTCCACGGGGAGCGCCACCCCGGTCATGAAGGCCGCGGCGTCGGAGGCGAGAAAGGCGATCGCCGCGACCACGTCGTCGTTGGTCGGCAGCCGTTT
>JANQRO010000416.1 GCA_028284525.1 Myxococcota bacterium
GGCCGCGTCGAGCTCGTCGCTGTGGGGTCGGCGGGTGACCTCGAGTGGCTGCCCGAGCTCTCGGTCGCCGGTTTCGACGATCTCGGCGCGATCCAACTCGATTCCGCGGGAATCGACACGCGGGGGTCTGCTCTCGCGTCATTCGACCTTCCCGGAGGATCGGAGGTGGTCGCTCGCGCTGGGTCCCTCTCTTTGGGCGATGACTCCGCGGTCACTGCAGAATCCCGCGCGGGAGGCGTGGGGTTCGACGCCCGCATCCGAGGCTCGCTCGACATCGCCAACTCCGTAGTCTTCGCCGCGACCGAGGTCGACGCCGGCGATGTCACGATCACCCAGGACCGCCTCACGTTCGCCAACATCGACAGCCTCTTCCCGCTGCAGAGCGGTTTCTTCGCAGCGAGTTTCGATGCGGGCGTGGGAGGCGACATCGCGATCCGCGCCGATCGGGTCACCGTCTCCGTCCCCTCTGATGCGCCGTCCGGGTGGTCGGCCCTGATCCTGACCCTCTCGTCGGGTGCCACCCTGCTCCCCGACGACTACTTCCCCGGTGCCGGGGCGGCCGGCGACGTCCTCCTCGACGTAGGCGAGGTCCAGATCGAGCGGGGCCTCGTGGCATCGCTCTCCTTCGTGCCGTTCGCCGTGGGGGGATCGCGAAACATCGGCGACTCCGGCTTGGTGGCACTCGACGTTGCGGGCGACCTTCGCATCGGAGGCGGATCCTTCGTTGGCTCAGAGGTGGCGGGCCGACAGCGCTCCGGAGGGATCTCGATCGATGCCGCGCGTGTCTTCGTCGAAGGCGCTGGGGACATTGCCGGAGCGGCCTTGCCAAGCATCCTCACGAGCTTCGCCCGCGCCGGAGGCGAGGCCGGGCCCATCGTGATCGACGCGCGCGAGCTGCATGTACTGGACGGTGGCGTGATTACGAGCGGGACGGGTTCCGACGGCAACCCCTTGCTCGAAGGTGGGCCGGGCGGCGACATCATCATCCACGCGGACCTGCTGACCGTCGCGGGAACGAATCCGGCGCTTCAACAAGAGGCCGTGTCCAACACCCGGGCGACGATCGAGAGCCGCAGCAACGGCCCGGGCGATGGCGGGTCGATCTCGCTCTCGGGGCGTGTGTTGCGCGTCGAAGACGGCGAGATCTTTGCCTCGGCGTCGAGCACGGGCGCGAGCGGAGACCTCTCGCTGGACTTCGAGGAGATCGCACTCTCAAACACCGCGCGGTTGGACGCAGCGAGCACCGCCACCGAGGCGACGGGCGCGATCCCTGGAAACGGCTTCCTCCTCGGTCCCCCCGGCGAAGCCGGTTCGATCGGGATCTCGACGAACGCGCTGCGGCTGCAAGACAGCTCGATCAACGTGTCCTCCGCCGGCGCGGACGCAGGGTCGATCGACGTGCGGGTGGGGGCGAGCGTGGAGCTCTTCGGCAGCGCCATCGAGGCGAGCGCGGCGGGCTCCGGCGGGAACGTCACCATCGCCGAGCCCGCCTGGATCATCCTCGAGAACGGCAGCCGGATCGTCGCCGACGCCGTCGAAGGACAGGGGGGCAACATCTCCCTCGCGACGGAAGCGCTCCTCGTCTCCGAGAACAGCGTGATCAGCGCGTCGTCAGATTTCGGGGTGCAGGGTGAGATCGAGGTGAGCTCGCCCTTTACCGACGTGGCACAGAACTTGACGACGCTCCCCACGGCCTACGTCGACGCGCCCGAAGAGACGGGCAACCGCTGCGAGGCGAGCGGCGACGACGGTGTGGGCCGCTTCGTGGTCGCGGGCAACCGCGGAATTCCGGGCGACCCCGACGCTCCGCTTTGGAGCCCGGTGTCGGTGGAGTGAGGAGGCACCCATGCGGACGAGGCACGACTGGGTGGTCATCGCGATCTTCTTGTTCACGGGGAGTCCGTGTGTTACCTGGGCGGACGAAGGGCCGCCTGCGCCGGAGGCTCCACCGGAGGCATCCGCTATTCCGGAAGATGGTCTCGAGCGCTACAGCGGTGAGGTGGAGCATTACGGAGACCCGGGATCGAGCGGCCAACGCAATGAAGATTCCCTTGCCACCTCGACGCCTGGGTTTACACCCCCGCCGAGTGGACAGGCGATGCGGGTGCGGAGCGCGGCCGGGCGCGGGCCGGGCGACCCGCGACCCGTAGTCTCTGCGCTCGCCCCGGAGCCTTGCGGGCAGACCCGGACCGCACAGCCCGTCCTCTTCTGGCACGTCGACCGGATTCCGGGCGAGGAGCTTCGAACGATCTTCCACCTCACCACCCAGCGACGAGATGCCCCGGTTGCCGAGCTGCGTCTCCCACGGGTGACGCGTCCCGGGTTGCAACGGATCGTGTTGGCCGACTACGGAGTCCGACTCGAACCGGGCGTCGTGTACAAGTGGTCGGCGGTTCTCGTGCCCGGCGGTGAGGAGTGGGGACGGAGCATCTTCGCGAGCGCGGGAATTCGCCTTGTGGAAGAAGACATCGGCGAATCCCCGGAGCTGCCCACGTGGTACGACGCCTTCGCCGAGGAGCGCGGCTCCGCGCCGCGGCGGATTCTGCTCCACGCGGTCGGCCTCAACGACCTCACTCCCATGCCCTAACGCGTTGCGCCACATACCGGCTCCGTGCCGTGAAGCGCGTCACACACGGGGTGACGCCAATCGGAGTAGACTTTCCGAAGCGGTTTCGGAGAGCCCTGTGAGAACGTGGACCCGAACGCGGTGCGATGTGGCCTGCCGATCCTTTGGCGAGGACGCCCTGGGGAGCCGCGGACCCCGCCCCCCCGCAGGGGCCCCTCCCCTTCTCGCCGCTGCGATCGTCAGTCTCGTGACCGCGATCGCGTTCCCACCGGGTGCCCAGGCCCAGGTGCAGCGCCCGAGCGAAGAGCGCCCAGAGCTCCCGGACTTCGTGCCCGAGGACGACCCGGCACTGCGGCTCCCCGACCTCCCGCCCCGACGCCCCGATGTCGCGCCAGAGGGCCCGACGGTGCCGGTCGAGCGGATCGAGGTACGGGGTAGCTCGGTCTTCACCCCGGAGGCGCTCTCTGAGATCACGACGCCCTTCGAGGGTCGCGCCCTGGGGCCGAGCGAGCTGGCGAATCTGCGTCGCGCGCTCACCGAGCTCTATGTGAGTCACGGCTATGTCACGTCGGGTGCCGTGATTCCCGACCAGCGGCTCGAGGACGGGGTGCTTCGCGTCGACATCGTCGAGGGCTCTCTCGAGGAGATCGCCATCGCGGGCAACGACCGGTTGCGCACCGGCTACCTGCGCGGCCGGTTGGAGCTCGCCTCGGACACGCCGCTCAACGCCAGCGCCCTCCAGGACCAGCTCCAGCTCCTCCAGCGCGACCCCAACCTCGGTCGCGTCCAGGCGAGCCTCACCCCGGGATCGCGCCGCGGGCTGAGCCGTCTCGATGTCGCGGTCGAGGAGTCGCGCCCCTACGACCTGCGACTCACCGGCTCGAACGACCGCAACCCCGAGGTCGGGAGCACGGGCGGCAAGGGCTACGCCGAGTACCGGAGCCTCACCGGCTTTGGCGACCGGCTCTCTCTCGAGGGCGAGGCCACCGAGGGATTCTGGGCGATCGACGCCTCCTTCGAGGTGCCGGTCACCGCCTACGACACACGCTTCCGCGCGCGCTACCGACGCAGCCGCGGCGAGATCGTCGAGAGTCCCTTCGACGATCTCGACGTGGAAAGCACCGTGCAGTCCTTTGGGTTCACGCTCTCCCACCCGGTGCACCGCAGCGCGACCACCGAGCTGCGACTCGGGATCACCGGGGAACACCGGCGCACCGACACCGACTACGTGTTCGGGAGCTTCGACTTCATCCCGGGGAGCGAAGGCGGCGACGTCCACGTGAGCGTGCTGCGCGTCTTCCAGGAGTGGAGCCGCCGCTGGCCCGCCCGCGCCCTCGCGGCGCGCTCGACGCTGAACGTCGGCCTCGACATCCTCGATGCGACGACCAACGGCTCCGGCGTTCCCGACTCGCGCTTCTTCTCCTGGCTGGGTCAGCTCGTCCTCGCGCAGCAGCTCCCGCCGGAGCTGCTCTCCTCCCAGGCCATCTTCCGCACCGACATCCAGCTCGCCAACGACCCGCTTTTCTCGATCGAGCAGTTCGCGGTGGGCGGGGTGCGCACGGTGCGCGGCTACCGCGAGAACCGCATCGTCCGCGACAACGGCTGGGTCTCCTCCCTCGAGCTGCGGGTGCCGGTGCTGCGCCGCCGCGACGGCAACGGGCTGCTCTTCCTGATGCCCTTCTTCGACATCGGCCGCGGTTGGAACGAGCGCCGCGAAGGGTTCGGGCTGGTGGAAGACGAGACGATCGGGAGCCTGGGCGTCGGCGCGCGGGTACAGCCCTGGCGCTGGCTCTTTGGCCAGTTCTACTGGGGCGGCAAGGTCTTTGACCTCGACAACTCGCGGAACGCGGACCCCCAGGACGACGGCTTTCACTTCGAGGTGGGGATGGAGATCCCGTGGTGAGGCGCGGGGCCGACACCGCGCGGTGTCTCGTGAAGCCGTTCACGGCGATT
>JANQRO010000443.1 GCA_028284525.1 Myxococcota bacterium
CGACATCGCAGCCTGCCCCCGGCGCTCGACCGAGGGGTCGTCGAGCCATCGAGAACCTCATCCGGGGCGGACGGGTGGCGGCGGGCCGGGGGCGGCGGCGGATCCGCTCCCAGGGCGCCTAGAGTGCCTCGCTTCGTCGCGATTTACCTCCGTAGCAGTACGGACTTGGAGCGGGAGACGCGAGTTCTTTCGAGCTGGGAGGAGCGCTCCCCCCCGCCGCCCGAGCCCGTGCGGGGGCGGTTCCAACCGGCGTTTGGCAATCGGCTCCCAGTGGCCGTTTCGCCGGGGCGGCGCGCCCATAGGGAGGACCCGTCACCCGGAGCCGCCGCAGGGTCCGGGCGGTGGACGGGTCGTCTAGCCGGTCTCGACCCGGCCGTCGGCGTGTCGGGCGAAGCGGCCGCGGGCCGGATCGTGGGTGGGGTCGTCGCGCTCCCAGGGCCAGCCGCCAAACCCCGTCGTCTGGTAGTCGCGGATGGCCTGATCGATCTCGGGGCGATGGTTCATGACGAAGGGGCCGTGCTGGGCCACGGGCTCTCCGATCGGGCGGCCCTGCAGGAGGAGCGCCTCGCAGGGCCGGTCCCGGGTGCAGAGGCGGACCTCGCGCCGCGCGTCGAGCACCAGCGCCGTCGGCTCCGCGACGATGGTGTCCGCCACCTCGAGGGGGCCCCCGGCGAAGAGGTAGAGCGCGCGCGCGGCGGCCTCGCTGCGCGCCGGGGGAAGCCACCACTGCGCGTCGGGCTCCCAACGCAGATGCCAGATCGCGACGTCGTGGTCCGGCGCGGCGGCCCACGAGTGGGGCGGCGGCGCCCCCGGTGCGGCGTCGCCCAGCGCGCCCGCCACGACGGTGACCCGCACGCCGGGCGCGGGCCGACACTCGGGCGTGTCGCGGGACCACAACATCGCAAAGTGCGGGTCGACCAGCTTGTCCGCCGCCGGGAGGTTCAACCAGAGCTGGAAGAGCTCGAGGGGGTTCGGCGCCTCGGCGTCGAGCAGGGGAAACATCTCGGAGTGCACGATGCCGCGTCCGGCCGTCATCCACTGGGTGTCGCCAGCGCCAAAGCGCGCGGCGGCGCCGAGGGAGTCGCTGTGGTCGATCACCCCGCGGCGCACGTAGGTAACGGTCTCGAAGCCGCGGTGCGGGTGTTGGGGGAAGCCCGGCACGCGGCGGCCGTGGTACATCGACCAGCCGTCCCGCGCCGAGAAGTCGGCCCCCAGCGACCGCCCGTCGAGGGGGGCCGCGGGCGCCAGGGCGCCGTCACCCGCCGGGTAGGCGTCGTGGTGATGGACACAGAAGAGAAAGGGGTCGAGGGTCGGCCAGGGCGCCGGGCTCGCCGGCAGCGCGACCCGTTGCAGGAGCGCCGAGGCGGTCACGCCGCGCGCCTCCGGCTCGTCGCGGGGTCGGCTTCTCGCATCGCGATCCTCCTCGCTCCCGGCTCGCGCGGGGCCCGTCTCCGCCACAACGGTATCTCGCCCGGCGCATCGAGCTAGGCTCGCCGCCGCGTCCTCGACCCGACGCAAGCGAGGCCCCTGTGGACGACTTCCGCGGCAAACGCATCCTGGTGACCGGCTCCACCCGCGGCATCGGCTTCGCCCTGGCGCGTCACTTCCGCGACACCGGCGCGCGGGTCGCGATCAACGGACGCGACGCCGCCGCCGTCGACGCCGCGCGGGTCTCGCTCGGCGGTGGCGACGCCCTGGTGGCCGCCCCGGGCGACCTCTCGAGTGCCGCCGGCTGCGACGCGGTGGTCGAGGCCGCCCTCGCCGCGCTCGGCGGCCTCGACGTCCTGGTGAACAACGCGGGCATCCTCACGATCGCGTCGATCGAAGAGTCCGACGAGACGCTCTGGGACACGGTGATGAACGTCAACGCCAAGAGCGTCTTCTTCTGCAGCCGCGCCGCGCTGCCGGCCCTGCGCGTCGCAAAGGGCGCGATCGTGAACCACGCCTCGATCGCCGGACTCATGGGCTTCGCCAACGTCTCGCTCTACTGCACCTCGAAGGGCGCGATCACCAGCCTCACGCGCTCGATGGCGATGGAGCTCGCGCCCGACGTCCGGGTGAACTGTGTGTGCCCCACGACCGTCGACAACGAGATGGGCTGGCAGGGCTTTCGCCGCGCCGACGATCCCCAGGCCGCCTACGAGAGCTCCGCCGCGGCG
>JANQRO010000461.1 GCA_028284525.1 Myxococcota bacterium
CGCCGCGGAGTGCGCCCGCGAGCGCGCCGAGACGCTCGCGCCGGGCCAGGAGCTGGGCGCGCGGCGAGAGGCCGCGGAGCGAGCGCCGCAACCCCGCGACGCGAGCGGCGCGCTGCTCGAGCAGCGCCGCGGCGGCCCGGTCGCCGCGCCCGCGCAGCAGCACCAGACGCTCGCGCCACGCCTCGCGGTCGGGGGCCACCTCGGCGGCCAGCGCCGACGGCGTGGGGGCGCTCGCGTCGGCGACCAGATCGGCGATACACAGGTCCGTCTCGTGACCGATGCCGGTCGCCACCGGAAGCGGACAGCGGGAGATCGCCCGCGCCAGCGCCTCGCTGTTGAAGCACCACAGATCCTCGAGGGAGCCGCCCCCCCGCGCCAGTACGATGAGCTCGGCCTCTCCGTGGGCGCTGAGCTCCTGCATCGCCGTCACGATCTCGAGGTCTGCCGCGACGCCCTGCACCCGGGCCGAGGCCACGATGATCCGCAGCGCCGGTCCCCGCTCGCGGAGCACGCGGAGCATGTCCTGGAGTGCGGCGCCGGAGGTGGAGGTCACGACGCCGATGCAGCGGGGGAAGCGCGGCAGCGCGCGCTTGCGATCGTCGTCGAAGAGGCCCTCGGCGGCGAGACGCGCACGCAGCTGCTCGAAGGCGAGCTGGAGCGCGCCCTGCCCGCGCGGCTCCATCTGTCGCACGATGAGCTGCAGGTCCCCCCGCGCTTCGTAGACGCCGACCTCACCGAAGGCCAGCACCTCGAGTCCGTCCTCGACGGCGAAGGGCACGCGCGCGGCGTCGCGACGGAAGAGCGCGCAGCGGAGCTGGGCGTCCCCATCCTTGAGGGTGAAGTAGACGTGCCCGGAGGCGGCGGCGCGGAGGTTGCTCACCTCCCCGGCGATCCAGAGCGGCGGGACCGCTTCGCGGATCGCGCCGCGCACCCGCGCCAGCACCTCGCCGACCCGGGCAATCCGCGGTCCCGTCGTCGGGAGCGCCTCCTGCACCGCTCAGGGCGTGGCGGACTCGGTCGGCCCGGTCGCGGCAGCGGCCGCCGACTGGGAAGGCGCGTCGCGACGCAGCCGATCGAAATAGGTCCAGCTCTTCAGCACCTCGACGGCGCGGGCGAGTTGCAGATCCTGTGCGTCGGCCGCGCCGGCAGCGTCGGAGGCCTCGTCCGGGTTGGCCAGATGCCCGCGGAGGTCGCGCTCCCGGAGGCCGGGAGCGCCGGCACCGGTGGGCTCGGCGGCGGCCACCGTGGTGGCGGGGTCGACGACGATATCGGGCTGGATACCGACCTCCTGGATCGAGCGGCCCGACGGCGTGAAGTAGAGCGCCGTGGTGAGACGAAGCCCCGAACCGTCCTCCAGCGGGAAGACGGTCTGCACCGATCCCTTGCCAAAGCTCGGGCTCCCGATCACCAGGGCGCGCCCGTGATCCTGGAGCGCCCCGGCCACGATCTCGGAGGCGCTGGCGCTGCCGACGTTCACGAGCACCACCAGCGGGTAGGAGGGCTCGGTGCCCCCGCTCTCGGCGCGGAACTCGTGACGCTGGACCGGGTCGCGGCCCTGGGTGTAGACGATCAGTCCCTCGGACAGCCACTGGTCGCTCACGCTGACGGCCTGGTCCAGGAGCCCGCCCGGGTTGTCCCGCAGGTCGAGGACGAGGCCGGTGAGCTTCCCGCCGGCCTCGTCACGCACGCGGTCGAGGGTCTTGCGCAGCTCCTTCGTCGTCCGCTCCTGGAAGGACCGTACGCGGATGTAGCCGTACCCGTCTTCGACCGCGCGGCCGTCGACGGAGACGACCTTCACGACGTCGCGGACGATCGTGAACTCCTGGGGCGCCTCGAAGCCCTCGCGCATGATCTGGATCGTGATCGGTGTGCCGCGCTTGCCGCGCA
Source organism: Myxococcota bacterium (assembly GCA_028284525.1). Lineage (GTDB taxonomy): Bacteria > Myxococcota_A > UBA9160 > UBA9160 > PR03 > JANQRO01. The sequence goes on from JANQRO010000461.1 coordinate 1,888, forward strand.
TCAAGCGCACCGCCTCGAAGAGGGTCATGTCCGCGGTGGAACCGCAGGGCTCGCTCCACTCCGCGGGGGGCTCGTCGGGGCAGATCCCGACGATCTGGTCGAGGGCCTGGATGCCCGCCAGGGAGGCGGGAGTCCCGTCGATCGGGGCGATCACCTCGATCACGCCGTCGCGGCGTTTGCTGATCTCGATCCCGATCCCGTGGAACTCGCCCCGCGTGTCGATCTGCATCTCGCGGTGCGATTCGGGGTCCATGTACGAGGAATGGGGGTCGAGCTGGGTGAGCATGCCCCGCACCGCGTTGCGGATGAGCTCGGTCTCGTCGACCTCCTCGACGTAGTTGCGGCGCAGGTGGTGGAGGACGGAGGTGAAGAGGTCGAGATCTTCGTAACGCGCGGCGTCGACCGAGCGCGCCGAGCCCCACTGGATGGCGAGCGCTGCGACCGCCGCACCTCCGCTGAAGAGCAGAAACGAACGGAGGCCGGTCTTGCGCATGGTGGTGTCTCCCGTCACCGAAAGCGAGGTGAGGCGAGTCTAACCGGGGCCGCCCCCCGGGCCAGCAAAAAACCTCCCGCGGCGCGGGGTTAGGGCGCAAACCAGGCGCTCGGGTCGAGTGCCTCGTCCGCCCGGCGGATCTCGAAGTAGAGCCGCGGGCCGACCAGCGAGCCGCTCTCCCCCACCGTGCCGATCGGGTCGGCGGCCAGCAGGTCATCCCCCACCGCGACGTCGATCCGATCCAGGTGTCCACTCACGGTGAAGAAGCGGTCGCCGTGGTCGAGGATCACCAGACGCCCGTAGCCGCGAAACCACCCGGCGAAGCGCACGCGGCCCGGCGCCACGGCGCGCACCGGGGTGCCGAGCTCGGCTTCGAAATCGACCCCTTTGTGGAAGAGCTGCGTGTGGAACTCGTCGTCGGTGGAGCGTCCGAAATCCCGGGCGATGGCGCCGTCGACGGGGTGGTCGAGGCGCCCCTGCAGCGCGGCGAAGGCGCCGGGGGGAGTCGCCGGGGCGGGCCGGGCGCTGCGATCGAGGCGATCGAGGGTCTCCTCGAGGGCCCGCGCGGCGCGCTCGAGCTCGGCGAGGGCGCTGCGCTCGCGGGCGCGGTCGCCGCGGATGCCCTCCAGGACCTCCCGCTTGGCGGCGCGCTCCTGGCGCAGCGCCACCCGGCGCGTCTCCAGCCGCGCCACCGCCTGCTCTCGGCGCTCCGCCACCCGGGCGCCCTCGTCCCGCAGCCGGGCGAGCTCGCGGCGCTCGTCTCGAAAACGCCGGATCAGCCTCTGGTCGTGGTCGAGGAGGATCTGCAACGCCTGGGCTCGATCGACGATGTCGCGGATCGAGGTCGCACTGAAGAGCACCTGCATCGCCCCGTGTTCACCGGCCTGGTAGAGCGCGAGGGCTCGTTCGCGCAGCGCCGCCTCCGTGAGCGACAGCCGACGCTGGGCGCCCCCCACCGCGGCCTCGCTCTCCGCGAGCGCCTCCCGGGCGGCGCTCGCCTCGGCGCGCCGGCGGCGCAGGTCGGCACCCATCGCTTCGGCGCTCTGGTCGAGGGCTTCGAGGGTCTCGAGCAGGCCCCGGTGATCGCGCTCGTAGCGGTCGAGTCGATCGCGGCTCTCTTCGATCGCCTCGCGCAGCTCGCGGAGTTCTTCGTTCTGCGCGGGCGCCGGGACCGCGAAGAGGGCGCAGAGCGCCGCGGTCGCGACGGCGTGCCCCGCGGCGATTGCGAGGTGGCGTCTCACGCGAGGCGGGTGTTCCACACGGCGACGACGGCGCCCACCAACCCGAGGCCGGCGCCCAGGACGACCAGGGCGAGCATCTGGTCGGGGGTGAGAAAGGCGGGCTCGGTCCAGCCGAGAAAGAGCGCGAGGCCATCGCGCACCCGTGGCCCCAGGGCGGAGAAGACGGTCGAGAGCAGGACGAGACCGAGGAGTCCGCCGCCGGTGCCCTGCAAGACCCCTTCGACCAGGAACGGGGTGCGCAGAAAGCTCCGGCTCGCGCCCACCAGCGACAGGATCTCGAGCTCGGCACGCCGGGCGTAGACGGCGAGCCGGATCGTGATCCCCACCATGAGGAGCGCCGCCGCGCCGAGGATCGCCCCGATGCCGAAGGCGGCGCTGCGCACGAGGCCGAGGGCCCGGGCATAGCCCTCGAGCCACGCCTCGCCGCCGGCCACGCTGTCGACCTGTTCGAAGCGTTCGAGCCGATCGCGCACCGCGCGAAAGCCCTCCTGGCTGCGGCGCTCGGCGGCCAGACGAATCTCGAGGGAGACCGGGAGCGGGTTCTCCTCGAAGCTCTCGAAGAGCTCCTCGTTGCCGAGTCGGCGGCGGGAGCGCTCGAGCGCTTCCCCGCGGGACACGATCTCCACCCACGCCACCCCCTCGCCCCCGGCCCCCTGCT
>JANQRO010000462.1 GCA_028284525.1 Myxococcota bacterium
CGGATGCCTGCGGCGGGGCCACCGCGCCCCCGGCGCGTCACCCGCCCGCGTCCGGTGGCCCGCAGGACGCTACTCCAGGTCCACCGCGACCCCGGGCGCGTCACCCATGGCCACCCGGAAGCCTCCCTCCTGGGCGGCCTGGAACTTGGTGCACCAGGTCTTCACGTGCTCGACGATCGCCTGCTGGCGCTCGGGGGTCGTCGCGTACTCGCGCACCATCTCGAAGACCGGCTCGCCGTGGGCCTCCGCCTCGCCGGCGTGGGCGTAGAAGAACTCGAGGTCGGCGCGGGAGAGCTCGTAGTGCTCGCGCAGCGCGCGCACGAGCCCGCGCATCGAGCTGTCGCTGCGCATCTCACCACCCAGCGACATCGCGGCCAGGGTGACGAGCCCGTACTGGTCCCGGGAGAGGTCGATCACCCAGTCGACGTACTCCACCGCCTCGGGGGCCACCGTGGGGCGCAGGGTCTCCTCCTCGCTCGCCCCGAGCGCCACGGCGAGGCGCTTCGAGAGCATCCAGTGGGCGTCGTCTCCGCGGCCCATCACCGTCTCCTCGTCGATCAGGTTCTCGACGATGTGCCGCCGGATCTTCTGGTCGAGGGGCCCGAGGCCGGTGTTCATGAAGATCCCGCCGAAGGCGCGGATGTGCTGGCCGGTGACGTAGAAGAGGTTCAGCGCCCAGCGCTTCAGCTGTTCGCGGCTGAGCTCGCCCTCGAGAGCGCCGCGGTAGAAGCTCGGCCCGAGCAGCGGCGTCTTGTCTTCCTCCTGCACGAAGTGGCGCAGCCCGTCGAGAAATCCATCCGTCGTCGTCATCGCGACCTCCTGGGGGGCCCGCTCACGCGAAGGCGGGCATCACCTCGGTTTCGAAACGCGTCAGCGACTCGGCCGAGAGCGGCGCAACGATGGTGGTGAGGATGCCGGTCTCGTCGGCGCGCGCACGGATCTGTTCGCAGACCTGCTCGGCGCTTCCGAAGAGCGCCACCGGCGAGGCCTGGGCGCTGGCGAGGTCGGGAAAGCCCAGCATCTCGGCAGCCCGCACCAGGCTCGGGTCCTCCGGGCGCTCGGCCAGGGCCACCAGCGAGAGCCCGGTGAGCTCGATCTGATCCGGGTCGCGCCCGGCCTCCTGGGCGAGCCGCTTCAAGAGCTCGATGCGCTCGAGGAGCACCGCGGCGGTGAAGCGGCGCGTCGCCTCGGGGTCGTTCGGGAAGTCCTTCCCGTGTCCGGTGGGCGGGATCAGATTCACGACGTCGGCCTCGGTGGCGGCGATCCGGAGCAGCCCCGTCGCCGAGCCGCCGAGCATGATCGGGGGATGGGGGCGCTGGAGGGGACGCGGCTGGTTGTAGGCACCGTCGATCGTGAAGTAGGTGCCGCAGAAGCGCGGTCGCTCCTCGGTCCACATCGCGCGCAAGACCTGGATGGTCTCGGCGAGACGGGCGAGCCGCTCCCGGATCGGCGGGAAGGGAATCCCGTGGGCGGCGTGCTCGGTGGGGAGCCATCCGGTGCCGAGGCCCAGGGTGAGACGACCCCCACTCGCGATGTCGAGCGTCGTGGCGATCTTGGCCAGGAGCGGGGCGGGCCGGAACGAAGCCGCCACGACCGCCGGCATCAAGCGGATGCGTTCGGTCTTCACGGCGATCGCCGCGAGCAGAGTGAAGCACTCGAGCTGGGGATCGCTCGGCGCGCCGAAGGGCGAGAAGAAGTGGTCGTTGGGGGAGAAGCAGACGAAGCCGCTCCTCTCGGCCCGCTCGGCCGCCGACAGCGCCTCGGCGAAATCGCCCGTGATCGAGAAGAGCCCGAACTGGATCCCGGTCACCGAGGGCCCTCCCGCGACCCTCCCCCCGACGGCCTACGCTAGCGCGGGGGGCGCAGCGGGTGGGTGCAGCCAGAGCGTGGCGTTGGGGGTGGGGGACCGCACTCGGGATCGTCGCCCTCGCCGCGCTGGTCCTCGCGACGGCCGGCGTGCGCGACGGTCCGTGGGGGATGGTGCCCGGTGGGGCGCTGCGCGGGGCGGATGCATCCTGCGCGGAAGCGTCTTGGCGAGCGCACGCGATGGTGGAAGAATGGAGCCTCGAGGTCTCGCCCGAGCGGCCCCGTTCGGTGACGACCTGGTGGGTGCTCCACGACGGAGAGGCCTTTGTCCCGGCGGACTTTCTCACGCCCTTCAAGCAGTGGCCCCACCGCGTGATGGCGGAGCCCCGGGTGCGCGTGCGACTGGCGGGGACGAT
>JANQRO010000469.1 GCA_028284525.1 Myxococcota bacterium
GCCGCAGCCCTCGGCCAGGTGCCCCACCGCGCGTTGCTCGACGCGGTGGCCCCGGTGACCCACTCCTCCCCCGAGACTCGACCGACACAGGCGCGCAGCGCCTCCACCAACGCGTCCGCCGTGGCGCCCTGGGCGATCGTGCAGTTGGCGGGATTCGCGCCGGCGTAGAGCATCCCGCCGTACACCGGATGGACGTGGAGGTCCTGGAAGCCGGGGAGCACGGTGGCACCGGCGAGGTCGAGGGTCTGGGTGGCGCTGCCGGCGAGGGCCTCGATCTCTCCGCTTCCTCCCACCGCGACGATGCGTCCGTCCCGTACCGCGATCGCCTCGGCCCAGCCCTCCGGGGTGCGGACCTGCCCACCGTGGAGGATCAGCTCCGGCGCGGATCTCGTCTCTCCGCAACCTGCGAGCACGATCCCCGCCAGCGCGATCCACCCGAGCACCGTCCGCATTCCGCGTCCCCCTCGGCGCGGGAGTCTATCGCGCCGCGCCGCGTCCCCGTGACGATTCCGAGCGCCCCGCCCGCCCTGCGAGTGGATGGAGAAAGGGCGCGCCGGGGAGCCCGTCGCGCCTAGCGGACGGCGAAGGGGCGGGAGCCCGTCGCGCCTAGCGGACGGCGAAGGGGCGCGCCGGGGAGCCCGTCGCGCCCTTGAGCTTCAGCGGCGCAAAGCTGAACGCGAAGCGCCACACCTCGGCCTCGATCAACGCGCTGAAGTCGAGGTTCTCCAGGATGTAGATCCCGTGCTCCACCAGAAACTTCTGGTGGTTCGGGGCGAAGAGCGGCGAGCCCTCGGGCTGGGGGATCGCCTCGACGCCCCAGTTGTCGGTGCCGACGAGGACGACGCCGCGCTCCACGACCCAGTCCCCGGCTTCCGGGGAGAGACCCGGGGTGCCCGCATTGAACGCGTCGTTGTCGACACCCCAGAGCTCCCCCCACCCGGTGTGGTAGAACAACGCGTCGCCGGCGCGCAGGTCGGACTCGCGAAGCCCCTGACGCGCCAGGGCGGCGCGGAGGTCGTCGACGCTGATCTCCTCGCTGCGCTCGAGGCGTCGGCCCCGCAAGCCGCGGAGGTCGAGGAGTAGCCCCGGGGTGAAGAAGGGCGGGACCCGCTCGACGCCGAGCTTCGAGAAGCCGTGGTCGCCGCCGATCTCGCTGTGCTGCAAACCGTTGTAGTAGCGGATGCTCGAGAGGTCCGACGGGTCGCCCAGGGCGGTCGCCATATGTGCCAGCGCGTCGAACTGGCTGCCCGACTGGGCGAGGTGGCCGCTGATGTAGTCCTCGTTCCACAGCAGGGCGTTGCTGCCCATCGGCCCCAGGTGCGGCACGCCGAAGGTGAACAGGGTGTACTTGCGGTGGTGCGGTGTGAGCGCGAAGAGCGGCATGCCGTCCTCGAAGACACGGCCCATGTCGTACACCGCCCCGCTCGTGATCAGCGCGGCGGCTTCGAGGGCCTTGACGGGCGCGAGGCGATTGGCCGCACCGATCTGGTCGTCCGCGCCCCAGACCGAGGGCCACCAGGGCCGGGTCTCGGGCTCCCCGGCCGCGGGGCTGGCACAGACGAGGGTGAGCGCGAGGGCAGCGCGTGCGCTTCGGTGCATCGGAGGCCTCCTGGGGCGTTCAGTCGCCCGACTCGCGCGGGTCGCCGGCGCCCCGTCGTCCCCCCTCGATCCAGCGCGCCAGTCCCGGGCTCATCCGCGACGCCACCCGGTCGTAGAGGGCGAGGTCGTCGGCGTTCATCACGTCGCGCCAGCGCCCGTTGGTGCCTTTGAAGAGGAAGCGGTCGGTGCCCCCTTCGAAGGCCGTCTGCATCCGGGGCATGAGCATCGCCCCGTTCTTCTTCATCGTGTCGAAGGTGGCGGCGTCCACGAGGGCGGGCCACACCGACTCGGGCAGCTCGATCGAGAGGAACGCCGCGATCCGACGCATCTCCCCTTCGAGGTCGGCCTTGAGGTCGTTGAAGTGCACGAGGAGCAGGTTGTCGCGGTGGCGTTCCCGCCAGAAGGTGGCCTCGAGATTGAAGAACGAGAGGTCCGGGTAGCCGTCGCTCTCCCCCTCGAGGACGCCGCGGGTAAGCCAGTCGCGCCAGTATCGTCGCGGATCGTCGGGGCACGCCGGGAAGGGGCCGTGGGTATCCGCCGCCGAGGCGCTGATTCGTTCGATCGAGGCCGTACTGAGGGCGCCGTGGTGGTTCCAGGCCGACATGCACAGGTCGCGCCCGTCGCGGGCGACGTGGATGTACTTGACCTCGTCGTAGTGGGGCAGACCGTCGAAGGGGAGGTGGCTCTTGAGGAAGCGCCGGTGGGTCTGCGTCTCGAGCAGCGCGTACATCTCGTCCACCGGCATCAGGAAGCGACAGTCGATCCACGGGGAGAGGTCGTGCACCGGCCGCGGCTCCGGCGACCCGAAGATCAGCAGCCCGACGATCTGCTGGGTCCACGTCGTCCCGCACTTCCACGCGGTGGCGATCACGACGTCGTCTGCGCGGGGCCGGTATCCCTGCCAGCGACGGCTGTCGCTGTACCAGGTGAGATAGTCGCGCTCCGCACGCCGCGGCGTCGTCATCGTGGTCTCCCGATCGAGCGTGGGAGTCTAGATTAGGGCGAGCGTCGCCAGCTCGAGCCGCGATCGGGCCGCGACAGCGGGGAGGCGGAGCGCCGCGTCCGGTGATGCGACGCCGCACCGCCGCCGACCGGGGTCCTGGGGGAGTGGCTTCGACGCGGTCTCGCGCGCGATGCAGCGGTCGCGCTCGTCGCCTCCCGCCGTGCGCTCTACGGGGTCGGTCGGTTGTCGGTCATCCGGTCGATCCACCACTGGTTGAAGTGCCAGAGCGCGCCTTCGAGGGGCGCGAGGCGCCCCGCCTCGTACGAGGGCGCGCCGAGCCCGGCCCAGGTCGCCTCGCACGCGGCGATGTCCTGGTGGTGGACGACCCGGACGAGCTCCTGGAGGCCCGCGACGGCCTCGGCGTGTACCGGCGTGTCGAGGGTCTCGCGGGGGAAGCAGCTGTAGATCTGCAGCCGGAAGTGATCGACGCGTTCCGGGAAGAGCTGATACCAGGTCAACATCTCCGGCGAGCAGGCAAAGAGATGGAAGGGAAAGACACAGCCCGCGAGGAGCTGGCTCGCTTCGGCGGGGTCGAGTGGCCCCACCCGCGGCAGCGTCGCGAAGGGCCCCGGCTCGCGCTCTCGGTCGCCGTCGCCGCGGGGCATCGCCAGGAGCGAGTAGGGGCCGGCGGGCTCGGGGGTCGACGCGCAGCGGGCGGGGTACACCGACTCGAGGGTGTCGCGGTGGGTCGCGATGTGGTGGTAGGCCTCCATGAAGTTGTCGACGAGCACCTTCCATCCGAAGGGCGATTCGAACTCGGCGGTGGGCACCGACACCATCTCGCCCATGTGGTAGCGAGCGAGCAGCGCCGAGAGCGGTGCGAGCTGGGGTGCCAACGACGGGGCGTCGCCACTCGGGTTGACGAAGATCCATCCCTCCCAGACTTCGCTGCGCAGCTCCGGGAGCCGACAGGATGCGCGTTCGAAATCCTCGGCCTCCTCCATGAACGGGGCGCCTTGCAGCTGTCCGTCGAGTCGGAAGGTCCAGGCGTGGTAGGGACACTGGAAGGAGCGCGTGTTGCCCACGCCGTCGACGAGCTCCGCCCCCCGGTGCCGACACACGCGGGAGAGCACGCGGACCGCGTCTGCGCGATCGCGGACGACCATCAGCTTGTCGCCCAGGAGGTCGAGGCAGCGGTAGTCGCCGGGTTCGGGGACCTGATCGAGCCGTCCGGCGCACAGCCAGCCACCGCGGAAGAGCCGCTCCACCTCGCGTTCGTAGATCGCCGGGGAGCGAAAGGCTTCCGCCGGAAGCGTCGCGGCGCGCGACAGGGGCTCCTGCGCGGCGGCGAGGGCCGAAGGGGACAGCAGATCGGAGAGGGGATCCTGCATCGGGGTCTCCAGAGAGGTGCGTCGGGGGGTTGCGCTGCGGCCGCGATCCGGGCTCGAAATCGTCGCGACGCGGCTCACGAGGCCGCTCCGACGACGGCTGTCGCGCCCTCGGTCGGGGCGGGTTCTCCCTCGCGCCACCAGCGAATCCCGAGGGCCTCCTCGAGCATCGCTCGACCCTGTGGATCGGGCAGGCCCACGAGCTCGTCGACGACGGGGCCGAGGGTGCCCAGCCGGACGCGGAACTCCTCGGCGCGCCCGTCGATCACCCGCCCGACGGCCTCGGCGACCAGAGCCGGGCTGTCGAGCTCGGCCTGTGCGGCCTCGTAGTACGCAAAGGTGTGGTCGAGCAGCGGGCGGTAGGCCGAGACGGCTGGGGCTTCGGGGTCGGGGGTGCTCGTCGAGAGACCTCCCTCGGTGATCCCCGGCTCGATCACCCAGAGCCCGACGCCAAAGCGCGCCACCTCGTGACGCACGCTCTCGGCGAAGGCCTCGAGAGCGCTCTTCGAGGCGCAGTAGGCGGACTCGAGGGGCAGGCCGGTCGCGGCCGCCAGGGTGCTGATCATGACGATCTCCCCGCGGCCTTGACGACGCATGATCGGGAGAACGGCCTGGGTGCAGCGGACCGCGCCGAAGAAGTTGGTTTCCATCGTCGTGCGGAGTACGTGCTCGGACATCTCCTCGCCGGGAGCGAACCAGGCCACCCCCGCGTTGTTGACGAGGGCGTCGACGCCCCCGCGCTCCTCCACCACCCGGGCGACCGCCCGCGCGACCGAGTCCGCTGCGGTGACGTCCATCTCCAGGGGACGCAGTCGGGCGGCTCCTGCGTCGCTGCGCTCGGGGCGACGCGAGGCGGCGTAGACCACATGGCCGTCCTGTGCGAGCGCCTCTGCGGTCGCGGCGCCGATCCCACGACTCGCGCCGGTCACGATCACGGTTCCCATCTCGATTCCTCCTGCGATGGCGTTCGAGGAGAGGAAGCCACGGGGTCCGGCGCGGCGCCGTCTCCAAACGGGCCAATCTCCTATCATTTCAGGCCAAGAGGAGGAATGCTCCCGGAATGGAGACGCGGCCCGCAACACGTGCCGCCGACGACTGGCTCGACCAGGCGCGGGTCCGACCCATCTACAGCCGTCACCTGGTGGAGCTCCTGGCGGAGGAGGGGGTGGCACCGGGCGCCGCGCTCCGCGGCAGCGGTCTGACTCGTCGCGATCTCGAGGACAGCGAGGGACGCATCAGCCACCGCCAGCAGCTCCGGATCTATCGCAACGCCGCAACACTCACGGAGCGGCCCGATCTGGGGGTGCGCCTCGGGGTGCGCCAACGGATGAGCGACCACGGCATCCTGGGCTACGCGATCCAGAGCAGCGCCGACCTCGGCCAGGCGCTGCGCGTCGCGGCGAGCTACGAGCACACCGCCGGGCCGCTGATGGATCTGCGTCTCGCGCTCGCCGGCGGGACCGCGAGCCTGGTCCTCGACGAAGTGCTCCCCCTCGGCGAGGCCGGCTGGCTCGCCCGGCAGGAGATGGTGACGTTGCTCGCCAAGACGCTCTTCGCGTTGAGCGACCCGCGCACCGCGCCCCTCGCCATCGATTTGGATCTCGCCGAGACCGACGTGGCGCCCTACCGCTCCCACTTCCAGTGCCCGGTGCGTTTCGGTCGTAGCCCGTGCGCGGTGCATCTCGACGAGGCCGCGCTGCGCCGCCCCCTCGTGTTCTCCGACGCGGAGACCGCGGCGGTGTGCGAGCGGCGCTGCGCCGAGCTGCTCGATCGGCTGGGGGGCGCCGGGGGGGTCGTGGACCAGGTGCGCGAGGTGTTGATCAGCCGTCCCGGCCAGTTCCTCGACCTCGACGCCACCGCGCGCGCACTGGGACGCAGCGGCCGGACGCTGCGCCGCCAGCTGCGGGAGGCGTCGACCTCCTTCCGCGCCGTGGTCGAGGACGTACGCGCCGGTCTGGCGTTGGACTACCTGCAGCACTCCCAGCTGTCTCTCGACGAGATCGCCGCCCTCCTCGGCTACACCGAGACGTCGAACTTCCACCGCGCCTTCAAACGCTGGACGGGGCACCCGCCGCGTCACTTCCGGCGTTGACCCGGGGCATGCGCGGATGGCCTACCGTTGGTCCCCCGACCCGGAGGTGGAGTGATCGACGAATTCGAGCGACTGAGTCGACGGGCCGCACAGGGGACGCGGGGCAAGACCGAGCTCGTGCCTGCGGCCACGGTGATCCTTCTGCGCGACGGCGACGCCGGGCCCGAGACGCTCATGTTGCGCAAGAACTCGAAGATCGCCTTCGGGGGGATGTGGGTCTTCCCGGGCGGGCGGGTGGACGACAGCGACGCGCCCGGGGCCTCCGACGAGGACCGCGCCCGAGCCGCCGCCGTGCGCGAGGCCGCGGAAGAGGCCTCCGTGGCGGTGGCCCCGGAGACGCTGGTGTGGTTCTCGCACTGGACACCGCCGGCGGTCGAGATGCGGCGCTTCAGCACCTGGTTCTTCGCGACGAGCGCGCCGGAGACCGAGGTCGCGATCGACGACGGCGAGATCACCGAGAGCCAGTGGATCCGCCCCGCCGACGCCATCGCCAAGCAGCGGGCGCGGGAATTCGAGCTGGCGCCGCCGACCTTCGTGACGCTCCACTACCTGGCGCAGCACGCGAGCACCGAGGCCGCCCTCCGCGGGATCGTCCCCGCGGAGGGTCCGCGTCACTACACCACCCGAATCGGCAAGAGCGAAGCGGGGCGGGTGGTGATGTGGGAGGGTGACGCCGGCTACGCAAGCGGCGACCCCACGGCCCCCGGACCGCGTCACCGTCTCGTCTTCACGAAGCGCGGCTTCGTCTTCGACGACTCCGCGCTGTAGCGGGGCCAGGGATTCGAAAGGAACGCATCGATGACCGAACAGCTCGTCCAGATCGAGAACACCGAGCCCCCGGCCCCCGAAGAGTGGGACTGGACGGGCTGGGTCGACGCGCTCCACCGCCTGCTCCGCCTCAAGACGACCCCGATCGGGATGAAGCTCTTCGAGACCGTGGAAGAGATGGAGGCGCTGCCCAAGGTCCGTCGTCCCCAGGACATCCACACCACCGACCAGATCGTCGCCCAGGCGGCGCGGCTCGGGTGGACCGTGGGAATCACCGCGGACAACCTCGTCGGACAACAGTGCGGAGCCGTCCTCGGGCTGATGCCGCAGGACGAGGAGTGGCTCTCGGGCCGTCAGATGGAAGGGGTCTGGTTCAAGACCCGCGAGGACTCGGCGGCCCACCAACGCGCGATGGACTGCGTGCCCCACGGGCGCTACCACGCGATGGCGGTCTCCCCGCTGGTGTCGGGACGTCTCGACCCGCCGGACATCTGCCTCCTCTACGCGTCGCCCGGCCAGATGATCCTGCTGATCAACGGCCTCCAGTGGTCGGGATACCGCAAGCTCGAGTTCGGCTGTGTCGGCGAGTCCGCCTGTGCGGACTCCTGGGGTCGCGCGTTGGCGACCCGGGAGCCCAGCGTCTCGATTCCCTGCTTTGCCGAGCGCCGCTACGGCGGGGTGCTCGACGACGAGCTCCTGATGGCGATGCCGCCGGCCTACCTCCCGATCGCGATCGCCGGTATGCAGGCGCTCTCGGGCAACGGGCTGCGCTACCCGATCCCGCAGTACGGCATCCAGAGCGACGCGCGCGCCGGGCTCGGGGTGAGCTACCCCAACCGTCGATGACGGGGCGCTGATCGGGCGCTGATCGCCGGTCGGGGACACCACCCGTCCAGATGGAGGAACCCCGCGTGCACCCCGGAATCCACGCCGCCCGCACCCCCGACCAGCCGGCCATCGTGATGGCCGAGAGCGGTGAGACCCTCTCCTACGCCGAGCTCGACGCGCGTGCCAACCGCGTTGCCCAGCTCTTCTGGGAACGCGGTCTCCGCCCCGGCGACCACGTCGCGCTCTTCCTGGAGAACCACCTCCGCTACTACGAGGTGTACTGGGCGGCGATTCGCTCGGGGCTCTACCTGACCACCGTCAACCGCTACCTGACCGGCGAGGAAGCGGCCTACATCGTCGACGACTGCGGGGCCCGGTTGCTGGTCACCTCCCACGCCCTGAGCGAGCCCGCGCTCGCGCTCCTCGAGGAAATCGCCCAGTGCCCGCACCGGCTCATGATCGACGGCGTCGCGCCGGGCTACGAGGCCTACGAGCCGGCCGTGGAGGCGTGTCCCGAGGCCCCCCTCGCCGAGCGGCCGCGCGGGGGCACCATGCTCTACAGCTCCGGCACCACGGGGCGGCCCAAGGGGATCCTCCGCCCGCTCCCCGGGACGTCGATCGACGAGCCCGACCCGGGGACGGCGTTCTTCCAACAGCTCTTCGCGGTGACGCCGCAGACGGTGTACCTCTCGCCCGCTCCGCTCTATCACTCCGCACCCCTCGC
>JANQRO010000490.1 GCA_028284525.1 Myxococcota bacterium
AGCTCAACCACGGGGAGCCCTTCCGGCGGAGCCCCCGCGCGCGGGTCGACGGCGCCGGCGGGCGCTTCGGGTGCTCCGCCCTCGCACCCGGCGAGGGGCGCGGCACCGACCCCGAGGAGCAAGAGCAGCGCCAAGCGCGTTCGCACCCGATGGAATCGCCGATCCGCCGTCACCGATCCGTCTCCCCGGAGCGCGTCACGGCGGAGGGCCGCCCTTCGCGCCTCGACCTCTCCTCGATACCATTAACGCGCTACGCCGCCGAGGTCCTCCCGGCCGCCCGCCGGAGGGAGACCTACAGGCGGCCCGGGAGAAGCCTCGGCGGCGCGCAGCCACGCCAGAGGGGAGTGAGCGCAGCAACCGGATGCTGATTGTGACGGCGCCGCGTCCGGATTGATTCGATCCCACGTGGGTGCTGGGGACCCGAACCGCTGCGCGCGGCGTGGCGCGATTCGCCCCAATAGATCTACGCCGCAGCGTCGCCGGTAGATGTCTTTTGATAGGGTCGCCCCATGACCAATCGACGACGATGCGCGCATCTCATCGCCTCCTCCGCGGCCCGGCTGCCGCTCGCGCTCCTGACGCTTCTGTGTGTCGTCTCCACCGCGACGCCCGCCGGAGCGGCGGCGCGCGCACCCGCCTGGGGCCGCTATGGGATGGTGGTGAGCGCCGAGGCCCACGCGAGCCGTGCCGGCCAGCAGATGCTCGAGGCCGGGGGGAACGCCGTCGACGCCGCCGTCGCCGTCTCCCTCGCCCTGAGCGTCACCGAGCCCTACCACTCGGGGATCGGCGGCGGGGGCTTTCTGCTGATCCACCGGGCCGACGGCGAGATCGCCGCGCTCGACGCCCGGGAGACCGCGCCCGCCGCCGCCACCCCCGACATGTACGTCGCCCCCGGGGTCGCGAAGGACGCCTCGCGTTTCGGCCCGCTCTCGGTGGGTGTCCCCGGTCTCGTGGCCGGCCTCGAGCTGGCCCACGAGCGCTACGGGAGCCTCCCCTGGGCCGACGTCGTCGCCCCCGCCATCGCGCTGGCCGAGGACGGCTTTCCCATCGGGCCGCGTCACGCGCGGATGGCCAAGATCTGGCAGCGCTACAGCCTCGACAAACGCTTCCCCGAAACCGCCGCGATCCAGCTCCCGCCGGGCGGGATGCCCATCGAGCCGGGCTGGCGTCTCGTGCAGCGCGACCTCGCGAAGACCCTGCGCGCCATCGCCGCGGGAGGCGCCGCGGCCTTCTACCGCGGTCCGATCGCCGCCGCGATGGCCGAGGAGGTGCAGCGCCGCGGCGGCCTCCTCACCGAGGCGGACCTCGCCGGCTACCGGCCCAAGTTTCGCGACCCGGTGCGCGGCGAATACCGCGGTCTCGAGGTCGTGTCGTTTCCGCCGCCCTCGTCCGGGGGCGTCGCCCTCGTGCAGATGCTCAACATCCTCGAGGGTTTCCCCCTCGCCGAGATGGGCGCCGGCTCGTCCCAGGCCATCCACCACGTGACCGAGGCGATGAAGCTGGCCTTCGTCGATCGCGCGGCCTACCTGGGCGACTCGGACTTCGTCGCGGTGCCGATCCACGGCCTCATCGCCAAGCCCTACGCGGTGCGTCTGCGCGGGCAGATCGACGGCGAGCGCGCCGCCGCCCTCGCCGGGCCGGGGGTGCCCGACGACCCCACCCTCGACGGCGGCACCACCCACTTCTCGGTGACCGACGCGTGGGGCAACGCGGTCGCGGTCACCCAGACGGTGAACCTGCTCTACGGCTCGGGGATCACCGCGGCGGGCACCGGGATCATCCTGAACGACGAGATGGACGACTTCTCGGTGGCGATCAACGAGCCCAACGCCTTCGGTCTCGTCGACACCCAGGGCGCGAACGCCGTGGCTCCCGGAAAACGCCCGCTCTCGAGCATGACCCCGACGCTGGTCTTCGAAGACGGCGCGCTCCGCATGGTGACGGGGAGCCCGGGCGGGCCGCGCATCATCACGACGGTGCTCCTGTCGATGTTGAACCGGCTCGAGTGGGGCTACGACGTCTCCGAAGCGGTGGCGGCGCCGCGCTTCCATCACCAATGGCGGCCGGACAAACTCTTCGTCGAGCCCGAGATCCCGGAAGACGTGCGGGAGGGGCTGCGACGGCGCGGACACAACGTGGTGGTCTCCGAGCGGCACTGGTCGAGCGCCCAGGCCATCACCATCGACCCCGAGACGGGTTGGCACTGGGGTGGCAGCGACCCCCGCAGCGACGGGCTGGCCCTCGGCCTGAACACCGAGCCGACGCCGCCGAAAAAGACCGGGGCGTCCCAGCGCCCCTGATACCATCGCCCACGTCCCGGAACCAGGAGGGCGAGGTGATGGGTGGAGCGAGAGCGATCGCGGCGGCGCTGTGGGGGGCGGCGGCCCTGGCGTGCGGCGATGCCCCCCAGCAGGAGGCACGGGACGCGACGCCGACGAGCCCGCCCGGCGAGACGTCGAGCTACTACTCGAGCCTCGCCTACACCCGGGTGGCTCTCGACGAGAACGGGCGCTCCGACTTCGCCGAGGGCGAAGACCACTTCGAGCTGAAGGACTTCGCGCCGCCCGCCGGCCCGCTCGGAGTGGCGCCGATGCGCGACGCCGAGTCGCTGGTCTTCACGACCGCCGACGCCGACTGGGTCGGGGACTGGCACCCGACCCCGCGCCGACAGTTCGTCTTCATGCTCGCCGGGGCGATCGAGATCGAGGTCGAGGACGGCGAGCGCCGCCGCTTCCAGGAGGGAGACATCATCCTGCTGGAGGACACGACGGGTCGCGGCCACGACACGCGGGTGGTGAGCGCGACCCCGGCGCTCTTCGCCATCGTGGCGATGCCCGAGTCGTGATGCGCGCCGTGGGGTCCCCGCGGTGGCGGGTCTCCGCGCCGGCCCTCTAGAACCCCCACTCGGTGCCGATGCGCACCCGGTCGCGGCCGTCGAACTGGCCGAAGAGCCCGTTGCGTGTGCCGTAGAACCAGTCGAAGCCGAGGTAGACGTGGAGCCCGCTCTGCACCTCGTACTTCACCTTGGGGCGCAGTAGACCGTCGTTCTGCCGCAAGCTGTGGAGCCACATGGTCTCCACGATCAGCGCGTCGTGCAGGAAGTCGCGCTGCGCGAGGAGGGTCGCAACGCCCTCGTGCTCGTAGCGGATCATCCGGCTCGCACGGCGGGTCGCCCAGCTGTGGAAGAGCTGGGCGCTCAGCACGGTCTCGTCGAAGCCGTACCAGTCGAGGCCCAGCACCGAGCCGAGCTCGTCGGTCTCGATGACGCCGTCCCGATCCGCGAGGTCGGCGGTGGGGTAGTAGCGGCCGAAGGTGAAGCCCGTCTCGCCGCGCACGATGAGGTCGCCCCAGGCGGTGCTGAAGGTGCCGCCGGCCAGATGGCTGCGCTCGTACTCGGGGCGAAAGCGCAGCGTCGGCACCGCGCCCCCGGTCTCGACGCTGCGAAAGGGAACCGGGATGTCCTCGTAGTGGTAGAGGTAGTTGAGGCTCAGATCCCAACCGCCGGCGAAGCCCGAGATCCGCACCCCGGCGTCGGAGTCGCTGAAGAACTTGGTCGGACGCTCCACCTCCTGCACCACGACGTCGAGCCCGGGCCGGGAACTCGGGTAGGCCAGACCCTCGGCGCGGAACTCGAACACCGAGCCCTCCGGCACGAAGGCGTGTCCCGAGGCGTCGGGGATCCACAGGAACTGGGCCGTCGCGGGGCCGACCGGCACCTCGACGTTGGCCGTCCACAACGGGATCCGCGAGTCCTCGAAGTCCTCGAGGATGAACTCGCGGAAGCTCTGCGGGTTCACCACGTCGAGCACCTTGAGCCCGTCGGCCTGGCCCCAGACCACCTGTTGTTTGCCGAGCCGCCAGCGCACCCGATCGAGGCGCCCCGCGAGATGGAGTTCGCGCAGCTCGACCTCGGCCCGATTGCCGATCAACCGCGGCCGGGTCTGGGAGGACACCTCGACCATCTGGGCGTCGCCCCGCCACATCCGGTCGAAGGCGTCGACGCGCAGACGGCCCAGCGCGGTGAGTCGCATCGCGTGGGGGAGCTCGACCTCGAGCTCCGGCTCGATCCGCACCTCGAGCTTCTGGGTATCGCCGGTGTCGAGGTCGGTCGCCCACTCGAAGAAGACCTCCGAGCCGAACTCGAGACGCTGCCAGAGGGCGTCGCCCGTCGACGCGGCTCGCGCGTCGCCGGCCGCGCGCGCCTCGGTGGGCGCGGCG
>JANQRO010000492.1 GCA_028284525.1 Myxococcota bacterium
ACCACAGCGCAGCCAGCTGCACCTCGCGATCGCCGTCGAGCCCGCTGGGGTCGCCCACGAGCCCCGGGGTCACGACCTCGACGACGTCCCGCTTCACCAGACGTTTGCCACCGGCCGCCTTCGCGTCCTCGACCTGCTCGCAGATCGCCACGCGATGACCGAGCTCGGCGAGACGTTTCAAGTGGGGCGCGACCCCGTGTACCGGCACACCACACATCGGCACCGCGTCGGGCTTTCCCTTGTCGCGGGTGGTGAGCGCGATGTCGAGCAACGGCGCGGCGACCTCGGCGTCGTCGAGAAAGAGCTCGTAGAAGTCGCCCATCCGGTAGAAGAGCAGCGCGTCCGGATAACGCGCCTTGATGGCGAGATACTGCCGCATCATCGGGGTATCGAGAGCGCTGCGGGTCACGCGCGCAGGTCCCCCTCGACCCGGTCGAGGAGCGCCTCCAAGGCCGGGCGCGCGGCGGGGTCGTCGTCCGCGAGGAGCAGGCGGCAGCGCTCCACCTCGATCGCGAGGGAGGCCGCGGCCGACCCCGACTCCTTCTCGAGAGTGGCGAGGGCGGCCCGCGTCTCCCCGCGCGCGGCGAGCAACCGACACAAAGCGAGGAGCGCCGCTTCGTCTCCGGGCTGGCTCTCGAGCACGCCGCGCAACATCCGCTCGGTGTCCCGGGCGCGACCCAGCGCGGCGTGGGTGGCCTCGATCTTCGGGTACGCCTCGGCGGCCGAGCCGGCGTCGCGCTGCGACCCCCGCGTCCACGCGGAGAGCGCCTTGCGCGCCCGTCCCCGCTCGGCCTCGAGCTCGCCCAGGAAGAGCCACGCCGGCCCGTAGTCGGGATCGGCGCGCAGCGCCCGACCCACCGCCTTGCGGGCGCGGTCGCTGTGTCCGTCGGCGTGCTCGGCCTTGGCGAGGGCGCACCAGCGCTGCGCTTCGATCCAGGGAGTCCTCGCCCCGCTCACGCGAGCGAGCCGCGCGGCAACCTCCGTCGCACGGCGCAGCTCCCCGCGGTCTTCCAGGACGCGGAGGTAGCCGGCCAGCGCGATCGGATCGCGGGGATCGCCGGCGAGGACCTCTTCGTAGGCGGCCTCGGCGCGGCGGAGAAATCCGCCGCTGCGGAAGTCGTCCGCGAGGCCGCGCTGGGCGAGACGGCGCTCGTGTTTCGAGAGCCCTTCGCGGAGCAGAAGATTTTGATGGAGCTGGATCGCGCGGCCGATCTCGCCGCGGCGACGGTAGAGCCGCGCCAGGGCGAGGTGCAGGATCGCCCGATCGGAGTCGCGCTCGGCGAGCCGACGCAGGCCCCGCTCGGCGCGATCGAGATCACCGTCGAGGACCGCGACCAGCGCCTCGCCGACGGCGTCCGCCGCGGCGGCTCCCCCCGATCCGCCTGCGCGCGCCATGGCCTCCCCCCGCTCAGCCGCTTCCCGATGGGCCGGTGCCCCCCTCGGCGAGGGGCGGCGCTGCGGCGCTCTCGTCCTGGGACAAGGGCAGGTTGCGAAGCTGGTGGAGCTCGGTCTCGAGTCGCTCCGCGCGTTTGCGCTGGCGGCGCGCCGACAGCCGCGCGCGGGTCCAGGGGAGCACCGAGAGGAGCCACCCGGCCACCCCACCACCGAGAAACGCGCCGCCGACCAGCTGCCACAGCGGAGCCTCGGCCTGCCCGAAGAGGTAGTGCACCTGGACCGGGAGCTGGTTGGTGTCCCGGGTCGCGAAGAGCGCGACCCCGACCACCAACGCGACCAAGGCCCCGACGGAGAGCACCTTCCGCAGCGTCTGCATGTCTCGCCCCTCGAGCGTCGCGCCGGGCGCTGCCCCTAGTCGTCGCCCTCTTGGATGTGCGAGACCTGGTCGACCATTTCCTTCAGCTCTTTGCCGACCTTGAAGAAGGGGGTGCGCTTGGCCGGAATGCTCACCATGTCCCCGGTCTTGGGGTTCCGCCCTTCGCGGGCTTCGCGCACCTTGACCTGGAAGCTGCCGAAGCCGCGAATCTCGATACGCTCGCCCTGGGTCAGCGCGTCGGTCATGGCGTCAAAGATCGTGTTGACGACGACCTCGGTGTCTTTTTTCGAGATGTGGGGGCTCTGTTCCGCCACCTTCTCGATGAGCCCGCTCTTCGTCATCGTGTCCTCCGCTGCTCTCAGACGTCGCCGTCGTCCGAGCCTTCCACTGCCTGCTGCTCGGCGAGCTTCTCGGCCAGGAGATCACCCAGCGTGGAGCGCTGGGTCTTCGACTGCTTCGCCGCGAGCTCTTCCAGTGCTTTGCGCTCGGCCTGGTCGGTCACCGCGCGGATCGACAGCGACACCTTCTGTTCCGCCGGGTCGACCTTGGTGACGATCGCCTTGACCCGCTCGCCCGACGCCACCACGTCCGAGGGCTTGTCGACGTGCTCGGGCGAGAGTTGCGAGGTGTAGACCAGACCTTCGATGCCGTCCTCGAGTCGGACAAAGGCGCCGAAGTCGGTGACGTTCGTGACCTCGCCCTCCACCATCGTGCCCATCGGGTAGCGCCGCTGGATGTCGTCCCACGGGTTCGCCTCGAGCTGCTTGATCCCGAGGGAGAACTTTTCGTTCTCCTTGTCGATCTTGAGCACGATCGCCTCGAGCTCGTCGCCCTTCTCGAACTTCTCTCCGGGGTGCTTGATCTGCTCGGTCCACGAGATGTCCGAGACGTGGACGAGCCCGTCGATCCCTTCTTCCAACCCGATGAAGACGCCGAAGTTGGTGATGTTGCGCACGGCGCCCGAGACCCGCGTGCCGACCGGGTACTTCTCCTCGATCAGGCTCCAGGGGTTCGGCTCGATCTGCTTCATGCCGAGCGAGATCTTCCGATTGACCTCGTCGATGTCGAGCACGATCGTGTCGACCTCGTCCCCGACCTCGACGACCTTCGACGGGTGCTTCACCCGCTTGGTCCACGACATCTCGGACACGTGGACCAGGCCCTCGATGCCGGGTTCGAGCTCGATGAAGGCGCCGTAGTCGGCCAGCGAGACGACCTTGCCCTGGATGCGTTTGCCGATCGGGTACTTGTGGGCGGCGTCGACCCAGGGGTCCGGCTGGATCTGCTTGAGCCCCAGCGACACCCGCTCGCTCTCGGGGTCGAACTTCAAGACCTTCACCTTGAGCTGGTCACCCACCTGGAAGAGCTCGTTCGGGTGGTTCACCCGACCCCAGGACATATCGGTGACGTGGAGCAGCCCGTCGATCCCACCGAGATCGATGAACGCACCGTAGTCGGTGATGTTCTTGATGACCCCGTCGACGATCTGGCCCACCTCGAGGGTCTCGAGGGTCTCCTTGCGCTGCCGCTCGCGCTCCTTCTCGAGCAGCGCGCGGCGCGAGAGCACGATGTTGCCGCGTCGCTTGTTGAACTTGATGATCTTGAACTGCAGACGCTCGCCGAGCAGGTGCTCGAGGTTGCGTACCGGACGCAGATCGACCTGGGAGCCGGGCAGGAAGGCCTTGACCCCGATGTCGACGGAGAGACCGCCCTTCACGCGCGAGACGATCGTGCCGTCGACGGCCTGGTCGGCGTCGAAGGCCTTGCTGATCTCGTCCCAGATCTTCAGCCGATCCGCCTTCTCCTTGGACAGCACGATGCGGCCTTCGGAGTCCTCGACTTCCTCGACCAGCACGTCGACCGAATCGCCCTCGCGGACCAGGACCTTGCCCTCGTCGTCCATCAACTCCCAGAGCGGGACGAGGCCTTCGGATTTGAACCCGACGTCGACCTGGACGGTCTCGGAGTCGAGGCCGACGATGGTCCCGCGGACCACGTCACCCTCCTTCAGGGCCTTTTGATCGGATTCGAACAGCTGGGCGAAGCTCTCGGCACTCATTCGTGTTTCTGTCTCTCCTCGCGGCACGCGCTGCGTGCGCTCGATGGTCTGCGCGGGTCTGCCCGCGAAAGGTGTCTACGACTCCGGGGTGTCCTGCAGCCCCTCCCTGGCCTTCGCCAGGATCGTTTCCAGTTTCGCCCCATCGGCCGATCGCAACGCTTCCGCGAGCTCTCGGAGCGCCGCAGCGCTGCGTTCGAGGGGGTCGGCCAGCGCGTCTGCGTTGGCCAGCAGGATCCCCGCCCAGAGTGACGGGTCGCTCCGCGCGATCCGCGTGAAGTCTCGAAACCCTGCTCCGATCAAGCGTTTCGCCGACTCCGGCGCGTCTCGGAACGCGCCCGAGAAGGCGAAGGCGAGAACATGGGGAAGGTGACTCGTCCACGCCACCTCCCGATCGTGTTCCCGCGGGGAACGCCGCTCGATCCGGGCGCCGAGCGCCCCCCAAAACCCGGCCACCCCGTCGGTGGGTGGTGCGTCGGCGCCGGTCACGACCACCGTCGCGCCGTCGAAGAGTGTGGCCGACGCGTGACCCGGGCCACCCCGGTGTCCGCCCACCATCGGGTGCGACCCGACGTAGGACACCCCGCTCGGGAGGAGGCCGGGCAGCACTGCGGCGAGGGGACCTTTGACGCTACCGACGTCGGTGATCAGGGCGCCCGGGCTTACCCCCGCCGCCGCCTCGGCCAGGACCTCCGGCATCACCGCGACCGGGGTCGCGAGCACCACGAGCTCTGCCTCCGCCACGGCCGTCTTGGCGTCCGGGTGGACGTCGTCGACGTGACCCAGCTCGAGGGCGAGCCGGGCGTGCTCCGCCGCGCGGTCGAAGCCCGCCACCCGCGCTCCCCGGGCCCGAGCGGCGGCGCCCACGGAGGCGCCGAGAAGCCCCAGGCCCAGGACGCTCACGCGCCCGGGCATCCCCGCCCCGGGAGCGCTCACGCGCCGCCATCCCCGCGGAGCTCGCGCAACGCGTCCACGAGACGGCGGTTCTCGGACTCGGTGCCGACGGTGATCCGGATGTAGTCGGGGAGTCCAAAGCCGGCCATCGGTCGCACGATCACCCCGCGCTCGAGGAGGCCCTGGAAGACGCCCTCGCCGCTCTTCACCAGCACGAAGTTCGCGTCGCTAGGCGCGACCTCCATACCCAGGGCGCCGAGCTCCCGACGCAGCCAGGCCATGCCTTCCGTGTTGCAGCGCACGCTGCGCTCGAGGTGCTCGGTGTCGTCGAGGGCCGCGAGGGCTGCGACCTCGCCGAGGAGGTTCACGTTGAACGGGTGACGCGCGCGCTCCACGAGCCCCACCAGTTCCGCGTCGGCCACGCCGTAGCCGATCCGCTGCCCCGCCAGACCGTAGGCCTTGGAGAAGGTGCGCAGCACCATGGTCCCGGGCCGCCGCGCGACCCACGCGAGGGCATCGGCACGATCCGGGCGCTGCACGTACTCGAAGTACGCTTCGTCCACGACCGCGATCACGTCGTCGGGGAGCGCGTCGAGAAAGGCATCGAGCGCCGCGGCGCCGATGCTCGCCCCGGTCGGGTTGTTCGGAGTGCAGAGCATCACCAGCCGCGTCCTCGGGGTCACGGCTTTCGCCATCGCCTCGAGGTCGTGTTCGAAGGCGGCGTCGAGGGGCACCGCCACCGGCGTGGCGCCCATTCCCTGGGTCACGATCGGGTACATCGCGAACGAGGGCCACGGGAACACGACCTCGTCCCCCTCGCCGAGGAAGGTCTTGGCGAGGAGCTCCAGGATCTCGTCGGAGCCGGAGCCGAAGACGAGCTGCTCGGGGGCGACACCGAGACGCGACGCGAGCGCGCTGCGCAGGTGGTAGCTCTTTCCGTCGGGGTAGCGGTGCACCCCGTTCAAGGCATCGCGCATCGCAGCGACCGCGCGCGGCGAAGGGCCGAGGGGGTTCTCGTTCGAGGCGAGCTTCACCGCCTCGGGGATCCCCAGCTCGCGCTCGAGCTCGTCGATCGGTTTCCCGGGCTCGTAGGGGGTGAGCGCGGCGATGTGTGCTTTGGCGAGTCGGGTCAGGTCCACGGGGCCTCCTCAAGGGCGCGGCGCGGCGCTGCGCCGGGGCGCTCGGGGGAAGGACCCGAGCACGCGGCAGGAATCGGCGAGGGCGCGAGACCGCTCGAGGGCGGCGGCCACCCGTGCGTCGTCCCGGTGGCCCTCGAAGTCGAGGTAGAAGCGGTACTCCCAGGGGCGGCCGAGGATCGGCCTCGACTGGATCGCCGACAGGTTGATGCCCGCCTCGGAGAAGGGGGCGAGCAGTCGGAACAGGGCTCCCGGCTCGGACTTGGCCGTGTCGTAGACGACGAGCGTGAGATCGTCGCCACTGGGCGGCGGCCCGTCTCCGCCGATCACCAGGAAGCGCGTGATATTCCCCCCCTGGTCCTGGATCGCGCGGGCAGCGCTGGCGAGGCCCAGACGCTCCCCGGCGCGGGCGCTCGCGATCGCCGCGATACCGGGATCCGTGGCGGCACGCTCCGCCGCGCCCGCCGTGCTGGCGCACTCCTCCTGGCCCACGTCGGGCAAGCGCTCCTGCAGCCAGCGCCGACACTGGCCCAGGGCCTGGGGATGGGACACGACGAGCCGTACGTCCTCCAGACGCCCGCTCTGGTTGAGCAGACAGTGGGAGATCTCGAGCGAGGTCTCGGCGCTGATCGCGACCTCGGTCGACGCGAGGGCGTCGAAGGCCTCGGTGACGATGCCCTGGGTGGTGTTCTCCACCGGGACGACACCGCGGTCGACCTCGCCGCGCTCGACGCTCTCGAAGATCGCGCCGTTGTGCGGAACGGGGACGAAGTCGACACAGGCGCCGAAGTGCTGCTCGGCGGCCTGGTGACCGTAGGTGCCTTCGGGCCCGAGAAAGGCGACTCGCAGCCGGCTCTCCAGGGAGCGCGTCGCCGACACGATCTCGCGAAACACCGGCGCGATGCCTTCGTCCGGAAAGGGGCCCGGGTTGGCGGCGACCAGGGCCGCGGCGAGGTCCCGCTCCCGCGCCGGGACGTAGACCGGCAGGCCGCTCCCCGCTTTCAGGACCCCGACCTCGCGGACCAGCCGGGCGCGTTCGTTCAGCGACGCCAGGAGCTCCTGGTCGACCCGGTCGATGGCCTCCCGCAGGCGTTCCAGCGCGCGCTCGGGGCTGTCTTGGTTCGAAGCTCGACTCATGGCGCTCCCAGGCGGCGGCGCAACCGTGCAACCCCCCGAAAAATCGACGAAAAAGGTATCGGAGCGACCCCGGGGGCGCAAACCGCCGAGGACCCGGGTGGCCTTCAGGAGCGCCCTCGACAGGTCGATAGAGGACCCGGAGAAAGGTCGCACTTCCACCATGGCCGACGACGCCGCCCCCGACGCGCCCCGACAGTCGCGCGACAGCCTGGCCACGCGCCTCGTGTTGTTCGTGTTCCTGTCCGCCTTCGTGACGGCGCTCGTCATGAGTGCCATCGCGGTCCAGGCCACCTATGCCTCCCTGCGCGACCGGATCGATCGCACCTACCCGCTGAGCCTGGAGCGCACGGCGGAACGCCTGGGCGACCTGGTCGACTCCACGGTGGTGGAGCTGCGTCAGCTCGCCGCCGAAGACTCGCTGGTCTCGATCGCGACCGGCGACCGAGTCGGGGGCGGGGCGGGGATGCGGATGCAGCGCTCGCTGATGGAGAGCGAGCGCTTCGACGCCCTGTTGCTCACCGACGCGCGCAACTCGACCCTCGCCGCGGCCTACAAGCCCACCCTCGGCGGTGGGATCGTCGAATCCATCGTCGCGACCGTCGAAGCGCCGGTCGCCGTCGTGGGCAGCAGCATGGTGGTCTCCGTGGTCGTCCGCGACCGCGTCGGCGAACCTACGGCGGTGCTGCGCGGCGTGATCTCGTCGCGCGTTCTCGAACGACAACTCAAGAGCGATCGCGGTGCCGGTGGCGCCGCCGTGTATCTCACCGACGGCGTCGGTCGCGTGATCGCCGACGCGCCGGGTGCGTGGGCCGCGTGGGGCTTTCCCAGTGAGGTCGTCGACGCGGACCCGGCCGAGGGGGTGGTGGAGTTCCGCAGTCGCGACGGGACCCGAGCGCTGGCGCAGGCGGTCACCCTCCCCTTTCTCGCGGGACGCCTCGTCGTGGCACAGCCCTTCGAGGACGCCTTCGCCCCGGTGTTCTCGCTCGTCACCCGGATCTTCATCGCCGATCTCCTGATCGTGCTGGTCTTCAGCGGGCTCGCCGTCAAGATCACCCGCACCGTGGTGCGTCCGATCGAAGCGCTCGCCGAGTGCGCCCGCCTCATCACCCGCGGCGAACTCGATGTCCGCCTGCCCGCGGCCAACGGACGCGACGAGGTCGCCCTGCTCACCCAGGCCTTCAACGACATGGCACAGCGACTGCGGGGCAACCAGGCCGACCTCGAGAATCAACACGACCAGCTCCTCGAGCAGAACCAGGCGCTCCAGGACGCCAACGAAGTCCTCGAGCAGCTCTCGATCACCGACGGACTCACCAAGCTCCACAACCACCGCTATTTCCAGGAGGCGCTGCTCCGGGAGATCAAGCGCGCCGGTCGTACCAAAGAGCCGCTCGCGATGCTGCTGATCGACCTCGACGACTTCAAGAAGCTGAACGACCAGTACGGCCACGCGGCCGGGGACGAGATCCTGATCCGCATCGCGCAGATCCTGAACGAATCGGTGCGCGAGTCGGACATCCTCGCGCGCTACGGCGGCGAGGAGTTCGTGGTGCTGGCGACCGGCACCGACCTCGACGGCGCCTGCGCCCTCGCCGAGAAGATCCGCCAGAGCGTCGGCGAGTCGAGCTATGTGCTCCACGACGACCACCGCTCGATCGTGCAGGCCACCGTGTCGATCGGCGTCGCCGAGTACCTGGGCGACCGCAAGTCCTTCTTTCAAGCCGCCGACCAGGCCCTCTACAGCGCCAAGGGCGCCGGCAAGGACTGCGTCGTCGCGGCCGGCGCCGAGCGCACGCCGCTCTAAGACGGCGCGCGCCCGAGCCGACGCGTCTGGGGTAGCCTCCGCGCCCGGGAGGACGCGGTGACCACGCGGATCGGTCTCTCGGGGGGCATCGGAACCGGCAAGAGCAGCGTCGCGGCGCTGTGGCGCGACCTCGGCGCCGTCGTGGTCGACGCCGACGCGATCGTCCACGAGCTCCAGGCGCCGGGCGCGCCCCTCCTCGAGGAGATCCGCACCGAGTTCGGAGACGACGTCTTCGACGCGGACGGCACCCTCGACCGGAAGGCCCTGGGCCAGGTCGTCTTCAACGACGCCGCCGCGCGCAAGCGCCTGGGGGAGCTCGTCCACCCCCGGGTCCGCGCCGAGATGGCCGCCCGTGTGGCCGACGCCGAGCGGCGCGGGGCACCGGTCGTCGTGCTCGACATCCCGCTCCTCTTCGAGAGCCGCGCCGCGGCGGCGCGCGGCGGCCCCCCGGCAGAGGACGGAGACCGTTTCGATACGACGGTTCTGGTCTACGCACCGCGCGCGGTCCAGATCGAGCGCACCGTCGCACGAGACGGCTGCACCCGTGAGGAGGCGGAGCAACGGGTGGCCGCGCAAATGCCCATCGAAGACAAACGCGACCTCGCGGACCACGTGATCGACAACTCCGGCAGCCGCGAGGACACCCGCCGTCAGGTAGAGGCCCTGCACCGCGAGCTCCTGGGCGAGGCCTAGACGTCGAGGGCGTCGAGCAGCGCGTCGACGCGTTGGCGCAACACGGAGAGGTCGCCCTCGTTGTCGACCCGGTGGTCGGCCAGCGCGGCGACCGCCGCGAGTTGCTGGCCCGCGCTGTCGTCGGCGCCGGGCTCGGTCGTGCCGCGCTCCCGCGCCTCGAAGGCGGCGAGCTCGTCGGGGTCGCGCGGGTCGCCGGGGCGCCCGCGGGCGCGCAGCCGCTCGAAGCGCAACGCGATCGGTGCGTCGACCCAGAGCAACGCGAAACGCTGCGCGCGGGCGCGCAGGGTCTCGACCTCCGCCGGGTGGCGGATCGAGTCGACGACGTAGCGCCCGCCCGGCTCGAAGCTCGCGCTGAGCCGTTCGGCCAGGACCGCGGGGCCGTGTTCGCGGCGCAGCGCGCGGCCCGTCTGGAGCATGCGCTCCCGGGTCTCGCCGAGCCCCCGGGCCTCGAGCGCGCGACGGATCACGTCGGAGAGCGAATGGGCCTCGTAGCCACGTGTTTCGAGATGTCGCACCACCTCGCCCTTGCCGGCCGCATAGGGCCCCGCGACGCCGACGATCATCGCCCGACACTCGCGTGGGCGGCGCGCGGGGTCAAGCGTTCCGCGTCGCCGCGCCGCGGGCCGCACCGAGGGCGACCCAGTGGTCGTCGTCCTCGCTTCGCTCGATCCGCGACTGGACGACGTAGCCCTGCGCGGCGAGCGCGTGCTCTACCTCGGCGACATCGGCGGCGAGCAGACCGGAGAGCCACAGGGGTGCAGCGGGCGAGAGACGATCGCAGAGCGGTGCGAGGAGCGGAAGCATC
>JANQRO010000516.1 GCA_028284525.1 Myxococcota bacterium
GTCGGCACCTCGCGCTCAGGCCGCGCCCGCGCGGGGAGCCGCTCGATCTCTACGGCGCGATACCCGTCACCGTCGCGCTTCGCGCGGACCCGCAATCGGCCGGGCGCCCGGCCCTGCTCGGCGGGGGTCGGGCTCGCGCGGAGGGTCACGCCCGCCGCCCGGAGTTGCCCGGGCGTCCCCGTATCGACGGTGTCCGTCTCGAGCACCAGGTGACGCACCCCACGGGTTGCCAGCCGTTCGTCCAGGGCGATCGCGTCGCCACCCAGGACCTCGATACGCTCGGCGTGGAGCGCGTCCGCCGCGACGCGTCCCACGGCCCAGACGGTGAGACCCCCGCGCAGCGCGCCGCCGTCGGCAGACAGGGCCAGCGTGTCGCCGGAGGCGCCGAGCAGCGTCGTCGTTGCGCTCGTCACGAGCTGATAGCCGCCGAGACACAGTCGCGCAGCGCCGGCGTCCTCGACGAGCTCGCCCAGCACGCCGGGGCCGCCGATCCCACCCCCGGCGAGTGTCGCAGCGTCGGTCGTGTCGGGACCGCGCCCGGTTCCCACGACGCTTCCCTCGTCGGGTCGCTGCCCGGTGCCGCCGGCTCCGCCCTCGTGCGCGGAGCGACCCGTGCCGCCGATTCCGCCCTCGGGCGCGGAGCGACCCGTGCCGCCGATTCCGCCCTCGGGCGCGGAGTGACCCGTTCCCCCGATTCCTCCCGCCTCCGGGCCCAGCCCCGTTCCGCCGATTCCGCCTTCGCGGGCCTCGCCGACCCGCGAATCGGGGCAGCTCGCCCAGGTTGCGGACGGCCACGACAGGACGAGCGCGGCAACGAGGGCGACGAGTCCGCGCCCCGCGCTAGTCATCCCGTTCCTCGTCGTCGCCGCGGTAGAAGAAGACGCCAAAGGTCATTCGACCCCGCTCGCGTGCGCCGGGAGAGGCGTCGCCGTCGTCCGCCGCCTGGGATTGCTGGAGCGCGAACGCTCGCCGGTTGAGCTCGGCCAGACTGCGCTCGCCGAGCTCCCGAGCGAGGTCCTCGAGCTCGTCGAGAGCCTCGGGGCTCAGGTCGTCGTAGAAGACGCTGCGTTCGAGCAGTGCGTCCCCGTCGCCCCGCAGGTTGTGCGCCGCCGCGGCGATGT
The DNA here is from genome assembly GCA_028284525.1 of Myxococcota bacterium. Classification (GTDB taxonomy): domain Bacteria; phylum Myxococcota_A; class UBA9160; order UBA9160; family PR03; genus JANQRO01. The sequence goes on from JANQRO010000516.1 coordinate 1,122, forward strand.
GGTCGCGTAGATTCCGCCCAAAGAAGAAGGCCTTCTCGTCGAAGCCGCGCTCCGGCACGAAGGCGCCGCGGTGGAGGGCTACACGGTCCTGCGCGTCGACGCTCACCACCCCGAGCCGCAGCCACTCGTCGAGGACCGCGCGGGAGCGGATGTCCTTGCTCACCGACTCGACCAGCCCCTCGAAGGAGGGTTCGGCGCCACGACGGGGGAGGGCGCGGGGCTCGCCCTCGGCGTCGAGAAAGCGCGGGTCGCCCGTCCAACGAGCGACGAGCTGTGCGCCGAGGGACGCCGCGCCCGGCGTCGCGTCGCCGTCCCCGGTCTCGTCGCGGAGTCGACGCACTTCCTTGCGGTGGATGCCGGTGAGCAGGCTCACCCGGGTTGTCGTCTGGGGCTTGCCCTCGATCCCGAACTCGCGCTCGGCCATCTCGACGTAGGTCTCGCGAAGCAGGCTCGCGAGGGAGGGCCAGGTGATGCGGTGGTCGAGGAGGAGCCGCACCAGGGGGCGTGCCAGACGTTTCAGGGCTGCAATCAGCGCCCGCGGGGGGCCAGCAAGCGCGGGGTGGGGGTCGGGGGCACTCATACGCGGGAAAAATTACCACAGGAGAAGAGCCATGTCCCCCGCGGGATGCCGCAAATTCTCGAGCGGTCGCGATACCTTCCCGCCCATCGGCCGGCTATTGCCCGACGATCGAACGACCCAAGGAGCCACCATGCGCATCGGAATCATGTCCGGAGCCCCGGGCGGGGCCGTGCCCCCCGAGTCCACCGTCGACGACTTCGTCGCCTTCGCCCAGCGGGTCGAGGAGCTCGGCTTCGACAGCCTCTGGATGGCCCAGATCTTCGGGATCGACGCGATCGCGACCCTGGGCATTGCCGGCCGCGAAACCGAACGCATCGAGCTGGGGACCGCCGTCGTGCCGACCTACCCGCGTCACCCGGTCGTGATGGCCCAGGCCGCGCTCACCGCGAACGCCGTCGCGGGTGGTCGCTTCGCCCTCGGAATCGGGCTCTCGCACAAGATGGTGATCGAGCCGATGTTCGGGTACTCGTTCGACCAGCCGGCGCGGCACATGCGCGACTACCTCGACGCGCTGAACCCGCTGCTGTCCGGCGAGGTCGCCCGTCCCAAGAGCCACCACTACAAGTTCAACGCCCAGGTGAGCGTGCCCGGGATCGCGGCGCCGAGCGTGCTGGTCGCAGCGCTGGGCGAGCGCATGCTGAAGCTCACCGGCGAGCTCGCCGACGGCACCATCACCTGGATGTGCGGCCCGCGCACCCTCGAGACACACATCGGGGCGACCCTGCGCAACGCCGCGTCGGCCGCCGGTCGCCGCGAGCCCCGCGTCGTCGCGGGGCTCCCCGTGGTGCTGACCGACCGGGCCCGCGAGGCGCGCGAGACGATCGCCAAGCAGCTCGAGGTCTACGGCCAGCTCCCGTCCTACCGCGCGATGCTCGACCGGGAAGGCTACGACGGACCCGCGGACTGCGCGCTGGTGGGCGACGAGAGCGCGCTCCGCGACCAGCTCGCCGCGATCCGGAGCGCCGGGGTCACCGACCTCGACGCCGCGTTGGTGCCCGCCGACGACGGCGCCATCGACCGCACCCTCGAGTTCCTCGCCGCGGAGCGCGGCGCGTAGCGCACGGCCACTCGGGGAGGGTGGGTCAGGCTTCGGGGAACGCGAGACCGCACGACGGGCACTCCTCCACGTGGGGTGCGACGGCGTCGTGACACGCTGGGCAGGTGCCCGGGGGAGCTGCCGGAGTCGCCGCGTGCGCGAGATGCGGGATGATGGATTCGAGGAACCCGCGGTGAATCGATTCGGCCCGCGAGAGATCGCCGGCATCGACGAAGACGGAGGCCCGGGCCCGATGTCCCGCGCTGCCGCGGGTCCCGTCGACCCTGCGCGTGCCGCCATCGGTCACGAGGGTGAACGGCACGTCCGCCTCGCGAAGACGGTCGAGAAGACCCGTCACCTTCGCGGGGTGCTCGTCTGCGAGGTGGACCCGTGTGGACGGGTCGGCGGAGGCCGCGTCGCGTTTGGACCGCGCGTCGTGCAGTGGCCGACCGCAGTGCACGCACCGCGCGTACTCGTCGGGGAACTGCGCATCGCACGAGCGGCAGAGTTTCATCCAGGCGGCTCCACTAGAACTTGAGCAGCTCCGCCTCCAGGCTCTCGAGGTCGAGCACGCCGATGGCGTTGTAGCCCTTCATGTGGCCGGCGCATTCGCCGGGGTTGAAGGTGAGACGGTGGCCGTCGTCGGAGAGGTGGTGACGGTGGGTGTGACCGTGGAGGGCGACGCGCGCAGAGCGGCCCTGGGTGTCGAGGTCCAGGGGGTCGTGCACCACGACGAGCTGGCGCCCGGCCCACTCGAGGTGGAGGGCGCCCTCGCTGAACTCGAAGCCGTGGCGCGCGATGGCGGCGTCGAGGCTCTCGCGTTCGACGTCGTTGTTGCCAAAGACGCCGTGGAGGGGCACATCGAGCCGCGCGAAGACGTCGAGGGTCTTGGCCTGGGTGATGTCGCCGGTGTGCACCACGCGTTCGACGCGCGCCGTGTGCAGCAGCTCCACGATGCGCTCGACGTTGCGCAGCTGGTTGTGCGTGTCGCTGACGACGCCGATGCGCATGGCGCTCGGTGGCGAACGGGGCGGGAGGCGCGGCCGTCGCCGGCCGCGCTCGCCCTCAGGCCTGGGGGGCTTCCAGGATGTGGATCCCGCAGGCGCTGCCGAGCCCGATCACGTGGGTGAGGCCCAACCGCGCGCCTTCGACCTGGCGCTTCTCCGCCTCGCCGCGCAGGTGGGTCGACACCTCGTAGATGTTGGCGATCCCGGTGGCGCCGAGGGGATGTCCCTTGGAGAGCAACCCGCCCGAGCAGTTCACCGGGATCCGGCCACCGAGGGCGCTCTCGCCCTCGTCGATCATCCGGCCCGCCTCGCCGTCCTTGCAGAGCCCGAGGTTCTCGTAGTGGAGGATCTCGGCGGTGGCGAAGCAGTCGTGGAGCTCGACCAGGTCGAGGTCGTCCGGACCCACGCCGGCCATCTCGTAGGCCGCCTTCGCGGCGTTGCGCGTGCAGGTGTTGACGTCGGGCATCACGAGATCGCGCTCCTGCCACGGGTCGCTCGTCATCACCGAGGCGCGAATCTTGACGGCGCGGCTCCCGAGCCCCAGCTCCTTCACCTTGGCCTCGGAGGCGATCACCGCCGCGGCGGAGCCGTCGACGTTCACCGAGCACATCAGCTTGGTGTTCGGGTAGGCGATCATCTCGGCGTTCATCACCTGCTCGAGGGGCGTCTCGATCTGGTACATCGCCTTGGGGTTGAGCGGGGAGTGGTGGTGGTTCTTGACCGACACCTTGGCGAACTGCTCGAAGGTGGTGCCGTGGTTGCGGGCGTGCTCCATCCCCGCCTCGGCGAACACCGCGGGCATCAGCCCCGAGCCCAGGAGCCCCTCCTTCGGGATGCCCTGCTTGGCGTCGGCGCTGCCGAGGAGGCCCTTGCCCATCTGCTCGACACCCACCGCGAGGACGAGGTCGTAGACCCCGGCCTTCACGCCCATCCACGCCTCGCGGAAGGCGGTGGCGCCCGTGGCACAGGCGTTGGCGCAATTCACGACCGGGACGCCGGTCTGGCCGATCTCCTGGAGGATGCGCTGCCCGACCATCGCGTTGGCCTGGTAGAGGTTCCCGCAGTAGAGCGCCTCCATCTGCTGGATCTTGAGCCCGCAGTCCTCGAGGGCGAGGAGCGCCGCCTCGGCGCCGATCTGGGGCACCGTGCGATCGGGAAAGCGACCGAACTTGATCATGTCGACGCCGACGACGTAGGCATCACTCATCGCGGATTCCTCCCGGGGTGGGTTGCGAGCTACGCCTCGCGCGGCTCGAAGAAGTAGCTGAGATAGCGGTTGCCATCGCGGTCCTTGCGGCCGAGGGCGTCCGCGTAGATCACGCGCACCGGCATGCCGATCTTCACCTTCTCGGGATCGGGATCGACGTTCACCAGGTTGCCCTTCACGGTGCCGCCGCCCTCGAGGTCGACGATCGCCGAGACGTAGGGCACCTCGATGCCGGGGAAGGAGCGGTGCACGATCGAGTAGACGTAGAGGTGCCCGTTGTTCGAGAGCACCTCGGGTGTGAGCTGGCCCTTCGTGCCGCACTTGCTGCACACCTCCCGCGCGCCCACGAACACCGCGCCACAGACGCCACAGCGGTGGCCCTCGAGGTAGGGGTCACCGTCTTCGGGGATCTTGAGAAACTCGACGGCCGGCAGGGGCGGGGCGTCGGGCTGCGCATCGGCCATACTGAGCCTCCTCTGCATCCTGTGGGGGTCTGGGGCGGACGGGCGCCGCCCGGGAGGAGAGGACGAAGATGCCAGCCACCGAAGGGGGACGCAACGAGGCCGCCCTGTGCCACGTCGACGAGATCGAGGACGGTGGCGCCAAGGGGTTTCGGGTCGAGGCCTACGGCATCGAGCACCGGCTCTTCGCCGTGCGCCGGGGCCGGCGGCTCTACGTCTACCGCAACGACTGCCCCCACGTCGGAACGCCCCTCGACTGGGCGCCCGACCAGTTTCTCGACCGCGCCCGGGAGAACATCATCTGCGCCACCCACGGCGCGCTCTTCCGGGTCTCCGACGGCTACTGCTTTCACGGGCCCTGCGTCGGGGCCTCCCTCGAGCCCGTTTTCTTCGAGGTGCGCGGCGAGGTACTCTACGTCCCGATCGACACGCTCGAGGATCCCTGATCCCGCCACGCACGGGCGCGGCCCCGCCGGGCCCGACCCGCGGTACGGAGGCCGTCCGAGACATGCTCGGCGGCTCTGCCGGGCCGCCCCAGTGGGCGTCCGGTGGGCGGGCCCGGAGCTCGCGAGCCCGAACCAACCCCTGAGGAGAACAGCTGATGGCCATCCAGGTCGGTGACCGGATCCCCGATGTGACTGTGAACGTGGCGACCGCCGACGGTATGGAGGCGACGCCCACCGCCGATTTGATGAAGGGCAAGGTCGTCCTCTTTGCCGTGCCCGGCGCCTTCACCCCGCTCTGCTCGGCGCAGCATCTGCCCGGCTACGTCCAGCAGGCCGACGCGATCCTCGCCAAGGGCGTCGACCGCATCGTCTGTCTGTCGGTCAACGATGCCTTCGTGATGGGCGCCTGGGGCAAGGACCAGGGCGTCGGTGAAAAGGTCGTCATGGCGGCCGACGGCAGCGCCGACCTCACCCGGGCCATGGGCCTCGAGCTCGACGCGACGGGCTTTGGGATGGGCATGCGGGCCCAGCGTTTCGCCCTCGTCGCCGAAGACGGCGTCGTGAAGCACCTCGCGGTCGAGGAAAACCCGACTCTTCTCGAGGCGAGCAGCGCCGAGGCGATCCTCGCGGCCCTCTAGGATGCGAGACGAGCTCGTCCGCGCCCTCAGCGCGGACGAGAGCGTTTCGGTGCGGGTCCTGGTGGGGACCGAGCTGGTGCGCGAGGCCGTGCGCCGGCACCAGACGTCCCCCACGGCGAGCGTCGCCCTCGGGCGGGCGCTGATGGGCGCCGTCCTGCTCGCGAGCGAGGGGCAGGACGGCGAGTGGGTGCAGATCCAACTACGGGGCGACGGCCCGCTGGGCACGGTCACCGTGAGCTCGAACAGCGAGGGGCGCGTCCGCGGCTTTGCGGCGCACCCGCAGGCCGACCTCCCGCCCCGCGGCGACCGTTTCGACGTCGCGGGGCTGGTGGGTCTCGGCGCGCTCCACGTCGACCGCAACCACGTCTCGTGGAAGCAGCCCTACAGCGGCATCGTCCCGCTCACCTCGGGCGAGATCGCCCAGGACCTGGCCCTCTATCTCCTGGAGAGCGAGCAGAAGCCCTCCGCCGTGGCCCTTGGTGTCTTCCTGGGCCCAGGGGGCGAGGTGGAGGCCGCCGGGGGCTACCTCGTCCAGAGCCTGCCCGAGACGCCGCCGGAGGCCCTCGCCCGGGTCGAGGCCCACGTCGCATCGCTCCTCGACCTCTCGGCGCGGCTCCACGAGGGCGTGACCGCCCAGCAGATCCTCGACGAGCTCCTCGAAGGCATCCGGCACGGGGAGCCGATCCGCACCCACCCGCGCTTCGCCTGCCCCTGCAATCGCTCGCGCGTGTTGCGCGCCGCGACCCTCCTCGGCCGGGAGGAGGTGCGCGACATCGTCGAGCGGGGCGAGGTGCTGGAGGTGCGCTGCGAGTTCTGCGCCGAGCTCTACCAGCTCCACCCCGACGCGCTGGGCAGCTATTTCCCGAACGCTTGATCCACCTCCCTGTCGTCCTTGGGCGCTCCAACGGGTCCGAGAGCGAACCATCAGGAAAGCATCGCGTTGCCATCAAGCGCCGACGCCCATGCCGGCGTAGGGATCGGGTGCGTCGGAAGGGATGGCCTCCCTAGACTGGGGGCCGGAGACGGCCCCCGGTCCCTCCGGTCGGGTCGATCCACAGGGACGCTCGATGGACCTCGCGAGCTTGATCGACTGGGCCAACCGCAACGAGGGGGTGCTTCAGGCGCTCGCGCTGCTGGGCGGTCTGCTCGCCGTGGCGACCTCGTTGGTGCGGCGTCGTTCCGAGATGCCTTCGCGCAGGGGGGCCGGCACGGAGGGAGCCGAGGCCCTACCGCTCCGGTTCGCCGGGTTCGAGCTCGACGTAGCTCGGTCGGAGCTGCGCCGGGGCGGCGAGATGGTAGAGCTCGAGCCGAAGCCCTTCGCGCTGCTCTCCTACCTCGTCGATCACCGGGACCGGGTGGTCTCGAAAGCGGAGCTCCTCGACGCGATCTGGCCGGACGTCGTGGTCGGTGACGCGTCGCTGGCCCGCGCGCTGGCCCAGCTCCGGGCGGCGCTGGGTGACGAC
>JANQRO010000547.1 GCA_028284525.1 Myxococcota bacterium
GTACGAGCCGGCTCGAGCGCCGCGGGGCCGCGGTCGCCGTCGCGCCGTTCATCGCCCTCGGGGGCGGCCTCTCCCTGGTCTCGCTGCACGGAGCCTCCGCCTCGCTGAGCCTGCTCTCGGCGAGCGTCGCCGCCGCGGCCGGAGCCGTGGCGCTGGTCGCCGCCCTCGCCGAGCTCGTGGGGGGGCCCCGCATCCCCGTCGGGGTCCCTGCGCGATCGGTGTTGGCCGTCGTGTCGATGGCCATCGCCGCGGCGTTGATCTGGTTCACCCCCAGGGCCCACCTCGGTGCCCTGGCCCTCGTCGCCCTCGCCCCTGCAGCGGCGCTTCTCGCGTCGCGGGGGAGCGACGGCGCCGAGACGGGGCCGCCGCGCTGGCGCGCGCTGCTCACACCGGCCCTGACCCTGGCCCTGGCCGCGCTTCCCGTCGGTCTCGGGGCGCTTCTGGCGTCCCGCGCCGCGGGTCTCGAATAACCCACACGGAAAGGATGAGAGAATGACTCACAACCCCTGGATTCGAATCGGACTCGCCGTCTTCCTCGCTGTCGCGTTCGCGGGCCCGGCGGCGGCCAAGACCTACGCGATCGACCCGGCCCACACCTCGATCGTGTTCCGCGTGAACCACCTCGGCTTCTCGAACGTCTTCGGGCGCTTCAACCAGTTCGACGGCGCCCTCGACTTCGACGGCGACTGGACCGGCGGCAAGGTCGAGCTCACGATCCAGGCCGGGAGCATCGATACGGCCGTGAGCAAGCGCGACGACCACCTGCGCTCTCCCGACTTCTTCAACGCCGAGGAGTTCCCGACCATCAGCTTCGAGAGCAGTGGCGTCACCAAGAGCACCGACACCACCGGCGTCCTCGAGGGCAACCTCACGATGCTCGGCGTCACCAAGCCGGTTCGTCTCGAGGTCACCTTCAACAAGGTGGGGCCGCACCCGAACCCGCAGATGGCCGGCGTCGAGGTGGCCGGGTTCTCGGCGACGACCACCGTCAAGCGCTCCGAGTTCGGGATGAAGACGATGGTCCCCAACCTCGGGGACGACATCGAGATCTGGATCGAGGTCGAGGGCCACAACAAGTAGCGGGCCAGGGGCTCGCCGGCCCAACCCAGGCCGATGCCGGACGGGGACGGGTGCGCCGCCGTCTGGGACCCCAGATCGGCTCGCGAGCCGCGCCGATCCGCGCATCTCGATGCGCGGTGCGGGGAGGGGTCCAACGGGTGGCCGTTGGACCCCTTTCCCCTGCGATCACGGGGACCTGGGCTCTTTGAACTTCCTTAAAAATCGCGGTTGACAGCGATTGGTGTCAGGCGTAGAAGGGGAGCAGAGCCGGGCGGGCACGCCCGCCGGTGCGCCCGCCCACTTCTTCCAACCGGGCCGCGTCCTGCGGTCGAGGGAAAAGGGGGCCCCGTGCCGGACTTCGATCTCATCATCAAACAGGGAACCATCGTCGACGGCACGCGGGTGCCGCGCTTCGTCGCCGACATGGGGATCCGCAACGGAATCGTTGCGCAGATCGGGTCGCTCAAGAACGCGACGGCCGACCGCGTCCTCGACGCGGAGGGCCTGATCGTCGCGCCGGGCTTCGTCGATCTGCACACCCACTACGACGCCCAGATCCAGTGGGACCCGTACTGCACCATTTCGGGCTGGCACGGCGTGACCTCCGTGGTGCTCGGCAACTGTGGATTTGGCTTCGCCCCGGTGCAGCCCGAGTTCCGCGATCGCGCGATGCTCACCATGACCCGCACCGAAGCCATCCCGTACGCCTCGATGAAGGCGGGCATGCTCTGGGACTGGGTGACCTTCCCCGAGTACATGGACTCCCTCGACCGCATCCCCAAGGGTGTGAACTGCATCAGCTACATGCCGATCGCACCGCTCATGACCTGGGTGATGGGGCTCGAAGAGGCGAAGAAGCGCGACGCCAACGAGGCCGAGACCCAGGAGATGCAGCGCCTGCTCCACGAGGCGATGGACGCTGGGGCCCACGGCTTCTCGGTGCAGCGTCTCGGCGAGAATTCGATCCAGGCCGACTTCGACGGCACGCCGATGGTGACCGACACCATGACCGATCGTCTGGTGTTCGCGCTGGCGGACGTGTTGCGCGAGCGAGGGGAGGGCAACATCCAGATCACCCAGTTCACCGGCGACATCGGTCGCGGGGTGGACACCATGGTGGGTCACGGCGACGTGAATCCCGACCAGGCCTTCGAGTCGAAGCTGGCCGAGCGGTCCGGCGCGCCGATCCTGCACAACGTGATCATTCCCTTCGACACCGTGCCGGAGGCGCACCGCCAGGCGGTGAACTGGGTCGAAGAGTCCAACAAGCGCGGCGAGCAGATCTACGGGATGACCGTCACCGTGCGCGGGCCCTTCACCTTCACCCTCGAAGACTGGAACCTCTACGACACCGCGCCGGCCTGGAACAAGGCCTTGCAGGGCGGCGTCGAAGAGCGGATGGCCAACATCAGCGACCCGGAGATCCGCCAGGCGCTGATCCAGGACTCCGACGACGGCAAGCTCGCCGAAGACGTCCTGGGCGGCCCGATCTCCGGTCTGATCATCGAGGGTGTCAACGGGGTGCAGGAGCTCCTCGAGCTCGAGGGGTTGACCGTGGGCGAGGCCGCCGAGAAGCGGAGTCAGCACCCGGTCGAGACCTTCCTGGATCTCGGCGTCCAGACCCACATGAAGGCGATCTTCCAGACCGGGAGCGGTGTGAGCGGCTCGCCCGAGTTCATGAAGGAGGCGCTGGATTCGCCCTACTCGATCCCGGGCGTCTCGGACGGCGGAGCCCACACGAAGTTCTTCACGGGTGGCTCCTATACGACCGACTTCCTGACCTGGCTCGTGCGCGACACGGGCAAGATCAGCCTCGAGGAGGCGCACTACAAGCTGTCCTGCCTCCCGGCCCACGCGGCGGGATTCCGCAACCGCGGCATCCTGCGCGAGGGCGCGCCGGCGGACGTGGTCGTCTACGACCTCGAGAACCTGAAGCGCGTGCCCGAGTGGGGCGGCGAAGTCGTCTACGACTTCCCGGGCGACGAGTGGCGCCGCGTGCAGCACGCCGAAGGGTATCGCTGGATCATGGTGAACGGCGAGATCACCTTCGAAGACGGCAAGTGCACGGGGAAGACCCCGGGCAAGCTGTTGCGCCACGGTCGCGGCTAGATCGCCCGACGCGGCTCGAGCCAAGGGCGGTGCCTCCGGGCACCGCCCTTTTTCGTGCCCACGCGCGAGCCCTTTGCATACGTGGAACAATGCCCCGAGCAGCGAGAGAGCGGGAGGACGCGCATTGCGGGCAGGGGTGACGATCGCGATCGGGGTGGGGTGGCTGTGCTCCGGCGGGCCGGCGGGCGCGACCGAGAGTCCGGAGGCCTCCTTCGGGCGGATCTGTGGCACCTGCCACGGAGCGCAGCCCGTGCCCCGGGCGATGAGCCAGGACGCGATGGCGGAGCTCACCCCCGAGCACATCTTCCGGACGATCTCGGAGGGGCGGATGGCGATCTACGCCATCAGTCTCGGGAGCGAGCGCCAGCGGTCGCTGGCGGAGTGGGTGTCGAAGGTCGAGTGGGGAAGCGCGCCGACCCCCGAGACCGAGACCTTGGTGCGCTGCGAGCGCCCCGAGCCCCTCGACCCGCGCGCGGCCAGCGGGCCCCGCTGGTCGGGGTGGAGCCCCGACCTCGACAACACCCGCTTCCAGCCCGCCGATCTCGCCGGCCTCGAGGCCGCAGACCTCGCCGGTCTCGAGCTGCGCTGGGCGTTCGGGTTCCCGGGCGCCACCACGGCGGGTGTCCAGCCAGCGGTCTTTGGCGGCCGTCTCTTCGTCGGCGGCAGCGCGGGCGGCGTCTACGCCCTCGACGCCGAGACCGGCTGTGCCCACTGGAAGTTCGAGACCGAAGGCCCGGTGCGCGCGACGCCGGTGGTCGCGCCCGGAGCCGAGGGAGGCGCGCCGGTCGTCTACGCCGTCGACCGCGCGGGTTGGGCCTACGCCCTCGACGCCGAGACCGGGGCGCCGCGTTGGAAGGGGCCTCAGGACGCCCATCCCCGGGCGGCCATCACCGCGTCGCCGGTGCTCCACGCCGGGACGCTCTACCTCGTCCTCGCGTCCACCGAAAAGGCCTTCTCCGCGTCTCCGGACTACGACTGTTGCACCTTTCGAGGGAGCGTCGTCGCCCTCGACGCCGCCTCCGGCGAGCGCCGCTGGAAGACCTACCTGGTCGGCGAGCCGGGGGTGGTCCGCACCGGCGACGACGGGAAGCGGGTCTACGGGCCCTCGGGTGTGGGAAGCTGGTCGGCGGCGACCCTCGACCCCGAGGCGGGGGCGCTCTACGTGACGACCGGCAACGGGTACACCCCGCCGGCGCCCGAGACGAGCGACGCCGTGGTGGCCCTCGACATGGAGACGGGTGCGATCCGCTGGACCTACCAGGCCGAGCCGGACGACGCGTGGACCCTCGCGTGTATTACCCCGGGCGCCAACCCGGCGGTGGTCGCCGAGTGCGGCCCGGATCTCGACTTCGGCTCCTCGGTGATCCTGCGCGAGCTCGGCGGCGGCCGGCGCGTGCTCCTCGCCGGCCAGAAGTCCGGCGTGATGCACGCCATCGACCCCGACCGCGAGGGGGCGGTGGTGTGGACGAAGCGGCTCTCGCCGGGCGGGGTGCTCGGCGGAATCGAGTGGGGCTTCGCCGCCGAGCCCGACCGCGTCTTCGTCCCGATCTCGGACGTCTGGGAGAACCAGAACACCCCGGGACACGCCGGGGGGGTCTACTCGCTGCGCATCCGCGACGGGGCCACCCTGTGGCAGACCCCCGCTCCCGCCCCCGATTGTCTCGACACACCGGGCTGCTCGGCGGGGCAGCCCCAGGCGGCGACGCTGCTGCCAGGGGTGCTCTTTTCGGGATCGATGGACGGCCACATGCGCGCCTACGACCCCGAGAGCGGTGCGGTGATCTGGGACGTCGACACCAAACGCAGCTACGAGACCGTGAACGGCATCCCCGCGCACGGTGGCTCGATCAAGGGCGGTGGCGTCACGGTGGTCGACGGCTGGGTGTACTTCGCCTCGGGCTACGGGCTCTGGGGGATGCCGGGGAACGTGCTCCTGGCCTTCGGCCCGTCCGAAGCCGCGCCCCGCCCCGAGCGGATGCGCGTGTATTGACGGCTCGACCTCCCGCAAAGGGCGGTAGGCTAGGCGCCGCCACCGAGGAGGGAGACCCAACGTGAACAGCCGCGCCCAGATCGCCTGCGCCGCCTGCGGAGTCGGGTTCGCCGTCCTCTTCATCGCCGGCTGGTGGTGGATCGCCGGCTTCGTGCCCGCCCACGCGCCCCTCATGGAGGCCGCGGACGTGGCCGCCGTCTACGGCGACCACACCGGGAGGATCCGCTTCGGGATCATGCTCGCGATGATCGGGGCCGCCCTCGTGATTCCCTTCGCGGGGGTCCTGGCCGTCCAGGTGCGGCGGATGGAAGGCGAGCACTCGGTGTTCGCCGCCACCGAGCTCGCAGCGGGCTCGGTGACCGCGGTGATCCTGATGGTGCCGACCGTGTTGTGGTCGGTCGCTGCCTTCCGCCCCGAGCGCGCCCCCGAGCTCATCCTGCTCCTCAACGACTTCGGCTGGTTCTTCCTGTTGATGACCTTCGGGCCCTTCTTCGTCCAACTGGTGGCAATCGGTCTCGCCGTGCTCTCCGACCGGAGCACCCCCCCGGTCTTCCCGCGCTGGGTCGGCTACTTCAACATCTGGGTCGCCGTGCTCTTCATGCCCGGGGGTCTGATCACGTTCTTCAAGACCGGACCCTTCGCGTGGAACGGGCTCCTGGCCTTCTGGATCCCCCTCGTCTCCTTTGTGTTCTGGTTCCTCGTCATGTTCGCGGTGCTGCTGGGGGCGATTCGCCGCCAAGCCGCAGAGGGGGCGCGCTAGGCCGATCCCCGGTCGGCCCCGTGGCGAGCGATCCATGCGGGAACGCAGCAACACGATTCCCGGCGAGCCCGGCGTCTGGGTCTTCGTCCTCGGAGACATGGCGATCTTTGCGCTCTTCTTTGGCGTGTTCGCCTACTACCGGGGTCTCGACGTCGAGACCTTCCGCTCCGCCCAGCTCGCGCTCAACCAGAACTTCAGCGCGTTCAACACCCTGCTGCTGCTTCTGAGTTCGTGGCTCGTGGTGCTGGCGCTGGGCGACGTTCGCGAGCGCGCGGGCGAGTGGGCGCCGCGTCTCTTCGCCGGCGCGCTCGCCTGCGGAATGGGCTTCGCCGTCGTGAAGGGGGTCGAGTACGGAGAGCTCCTCCACGGCGGCATCGGGATCACGACCAACGACTTCTTCATGTACTACTTCATCTTCACCGGCATCCACCTGGTGCACGTCGTGATCGGGATGGGCGTGCTGCTCTATCTCGTGAGCCTCACCCGGGCGCCCGATGCGGCCGAGCATCTGGTGTGGATCGAGAGCGGGTGTGTCTACTGGCACATGGTCGACCTGCTCTGGATCGTGCTCTTCCCGCTCTTGTACCTGCTGCGATGAACGAGCTCCTCCGTTACGCCGTCCGCCAGCCCGCCACCCTCGTGTGGGGTGCGCTCATCGTCGCGACCAGCGTCTCGTGGGCGCTGGGCACGGGGACCCGGCTCGAGGACGGAGCCGACACCGGCCTCGTGGCGGCGGTGCTGGTCGGGATCGCCCTCGTAAAGGTGCGTCTGGTGATCCGCTACTTCATGGAGGTGCGCGAGGCACCGCTCGCACTGCGTCTCGTGACGGACCTCTGGTGCGTCGCGGTGGGGGTCGCGATCCTCGGTCTCGGCTGGGGTGTCTTTGGCCCTTGAGCGAAGGGGCCGGACCTAGAGGTCGCGCATCATGTCGGCGAAGTCGCGGACCTGCGCCTCGATCCGGTCGGGTTCGCGGCCCAGCGGGGCCGTGAAGACCATCCCCACCCCGTCGTCGCGCAGCCGACGCGCTGCGGCGGCGTCGAAGCGCACCGGGTCGGTGATGGCGCTCAGCTCGAGCGCATCGTAGTCGCGCCCTGCCTCGTCCATCATCCGTCTCAAATGGTCGAGCATCTCCCGGCGCTGGGTGTCGGTGAGCAGACCGATGTGCCATCCGTCGCCCCGGGCCACCACCCGGCGCAAGGCGGGGAGGGTCTCGCCGCCGATCCAGATCGGTGGGTGCGGCCGCTGCAGGGGGCGGGGCGTCACGTTGACCCCGCGGTCGAGACGGACGAACTCGCCCTCGAAACGCGGGTCCTCCTCGCTCCAGATCGCCTTCATCACGTCGATGTACTCGTCGGTGCGGGCGCCCCGGCGCGCGAAGGGCACGCCGAGGAGCTCGAACTCCTCCTCGAGCCAGCCGACGCCACAGCCCAGGACAAAGCGACCGCCGGAGAGCACGTCGATCGTCGCGACCCGACGCGCCACGTCGAAGGGGTGGCGGTAGGGCACGATCAGCACGCTCAGCCCGAGCCGCACCGTCTCGGTGACCCCGGCGAGAAAGGCGACGGTGTCGAAGGGGTCGAGCCACTCCATGTCGGTATAGATCGTGTAGAGGGGCCGGCCGTCGTTGTACTCCTCGTAGGGCCAGGGCGACTCGATCTGCGTGGGAAGCGCGATGTGGTCGCCGATGACGACGGCGTCGTAGCCACAGCCTTCGGCGCACTGCGCGACGTCGCGCAGGATCTTGCGGTCGCATACCGACGCGCCGCCGGCGAGGTGGAGTCCGTACTTCACGCGGGATCCTCCCGCGCGGATGCTACTGCATCTCGTCGTGGAGCTTCGCGGCGCGGCGTTGGAGCTCGTCTTCCGACAGCTCCTCGACGAGGGTCGAGATCGTCCAGCGGTAGCCGAACCCGTCGTGGACCTCGCCGGTGCGATGCCCGTAGAACTGGTCCTCCACGGCCCGGGTCAGGGTGCCGCCGGCGGCGACGGCGCGGTCGACGACCGCGTCGACGTCGGGGACGCGGACCACGAAGCTCACGGGGCTCGCGGTGGCCGGATCGGGACCGAGATAGCCGTATTCCGGGTGCTCGTCGGCGAGATAGAGAGTGGTGTTGCCCACGCGCAGCTCGGCGTGGCTCACCCGCCCGTCGGGCATCTCGATCCGGCCGACACGCTCCGCGGCGCCGAAGGCGGCCTTGTAGAAGTCGATCGCTTTCGCGGCCCGCTTGACGATCAGGTAGGGGACCAGGTCGTTCACGGCGTCTCGTTCACTCACGGGAGGCTCCTCGTTCGGGGGTGGCGAAGGCGGCGTAGGCGCCGAGCAAGTCGGACCACCAGCCGCCACGCAGCAGGGTGAAGTCGCGGCCGGCGAGCCCGTGCCGCGCGGGATGGTCGGGGCGCAGGCTGTCCCAGCCGCGGTGGACGACCCGGACCCGGGTGCCGGCCGGGCAGGCCTCGAAGCAGATCTCCACCTCGGTGGTCTCGCCCGGCGCGAAGTTCGTCGGGTGCCAGGACATCACGAGGCGCACGCCGGGCTCCCAGACGGCGATCTCGCCCACCTGGAACTCGCCCCCGTCGTCATAGCGCTCGACCAGACGACCGCCCACGCCGGGCTCGAAACGGAGGACACTCGGGACGTCGCGGTTGCGGTACTTGGGCCCGTGGCCCCACCACGCGTCGACGTCTTCGGTGAAGAGCGCGAACGCGCGGGCCGGGGGGATGGCGACCTCGATGCTCACCGCGACCTGATCGCTCACCGAAGCGACTCCGCGTGAGCCTTGACGGCGACCTCGATGCTCACGGCGACCACACCGCTCACCGACGCGACTCGGCGTGAGCCTTGAAGGATTCGAGCTGGTCGCTCCAGAAGGCCTCGATGTCGCGTACCCAGCGCTGGAGCGCCGCGAAGGGCTCGCGGCGCAGGTGGTAGACCCGGGCCCGGGCGTCGTCGGGATCCCGGCGTTCGTCGACGAGGCCACTGCGACGCAGCACCCGCAAGTGCCGGCTCATCGCCGGCGGGCTCATGCGCAATGCCCGGGAGAGCTCGCCCGCGCGCCGGGGCCGCTGGCGCAACAGCGAGACGACCCCCCGTCGGGTGGGATCCGCCAAAGCGGCGAAGGTCGGATCGAGCACCGGGTCGCTCACCTCATATAGTTAACTAGAAGGTGAACTATCCGTCAACCGACGACACGCCCGCGGCACCCCTACACTCGGTCGCCGACGAGGGAGGAGGGACGTCATGGGTGCGAGCCAACCCTGGGACACGGGGACCGACCAGCTTCTGGGAGAGCTGCGCGACGGCGTGTTGTGTCTGTCCTTCAACCGGCCGGAGGCGCGCAACGCGCTCTCGGACGTGCTGAGCCCGGCGCTCCGCAAGGCGATCGCCGACGCGGCGCAGGACGCCCGTGTCCGCTGTCTCATGCTGACCGGCAAAGGCAGCGCCTTTTGCGCTGGGGGGGACGTGAAGGGGATGGGGAGCCGCGGGATCGGCACCCCGACGACGCCGGAAGAGAGGGTCGCCGAGCTGACGCGGCGTCAGGAGACCCTCACCGGGGCCCTCCACGCGCTGCGCATTCCCACCCTTGCCGCGCTGCCCGGGCCCGCGGTCGGCGCGGGACTGTCGATCGCCCTGGCCTGCGACCTGCGTATCGCCGCGAAGTCGGCCTTCGTCTCGACGGGCTACGCGCGCATCGGCCTCTCGGGGGACTACGGGATGAGCTGGTTCCTCCAGCGGCTGGTCGGGCCCGCGAAGGCCAAGGAGCTCTTCTTCAGCGCCGAGCGGATTCCCTCGGACACCGCCTTGGGCCTCGGCATCGTGAACCGGGTGGTCGACGACGACGCCCTCGAGGTCGACGCCTGGGACTGGGCGACGCGGCTCGCCGCCGGCCCGACGGTCGCGTTTGGCTACATGAAGGACAACTTCGCATGCGCCGACGACGATCTCGGGGCGAGCCTGCGTCAGGAGGCCGAAGGCATCATCCGCAGCGCCGGCACCACCGACCACAAGGAGGCGGTGCGGAGCTTCGTCGAGAAGCGGGAGCCGGCGTTCCGCGGAGAGTGACCCGGGTCTTGTTGCCGCGAGCCTGCCAGGGCGGCTGCGCGCGACCCCGCTTCGCGGGGTCGTCGGCCAAGTGGACTTCGCGTGGGCTCCGCCCCCGCTGCGCGCGACCCCGCTCCGCGGGCTCGCTTGCTAGCTCTTGAGCCGCTGCTCCAGAGCGTCGAGCTGCTCGATGAGGGCGCTGGGTGTTCTGCCGCCGAAGCTCGCGTAGTACTCGCGGATCATCGGGAGCTCGGCGAGCCAGCCCTCGGTCTCCACGGCGAGGAGCTCTTGCAGGTCTTCCGGGTCCAGGTCGAGCCCCTCGAGGTCGAGCTCGCCCTCGGCAGGGAGGTTCCCGATCGGCGTTTCGATCGCCTTCGCCGTGCCCTCACAGCGCTCGAAGATCCACTTGAGCACACGGCCGTTGTCGCCGAACCCCGGCCACAGGAAGTCCCCCCCGGCGCTCTTCCGGAACCAGTTCACGCAGTAGATCTTCGGGAGCTGCGCGCCAGGGCGGGCGCCGATCTCGAGCCAGTGGTTCCAGTAGTCGGCCATGTTGTATCCGCAGAAGGGGAGCATGGCCATCGGGTCGCGACGCAGATCGCCGACCTTGCCCGCGGCGGCGGCGGTCTTCTCGCTGCCGATGATCGATCCGAGGAAGGTGCCGTGTTGCCAGTCGCGGGCCTCGTTCACCAGCGGGACCACGGTTGCCCGGCGGCCCCCGAAGAGGATCGCGCTGATCGGTACGCCCTTCGGGTCTTCCCATTCCTCGGCGATCACCGGGCACTGGCTGGCCGGCGCGGTGAAGCGCGCGTTGGGGTGCGCCGCCGGCGTCTCGCTGTCCGGGGTCCACGGGTTGCCCCGCCAGTCGGTGAGCTCCGCCGGGGGCGCGTCGCTCATCTCCTCCCACCACACGTCGCCGTCGGAGGTGAGGCCGACGTTGGTGAAGAAGCAGTTCTCCTTGAGGCTCAGCATGGCGTTCGGGTTCGACTTCATGCTGGTGCCGGGGGCCACGCCGAAGAAGCCCGCCTCGGGGTTGATCGCGTAGAGACGACCGTCGTCGCCGAACTTCATCCAGGCGATGTCGTCGCCGACGGTCTCGACCTGCCAGCCCGGGACGTTGGGCTCCATCATCGCGAGGTTGGTCTTGCCGCAGGCGCTGGGGAAGGCGGCCGCTACGTAGCGCACCTGGTTCTCGGGGGAGGTGAGCTTCAGGATCAGCATGTGCTCGGCCATCCAGCCCTCGTCGCGGGCCATCGCCGAGGCGATGCGCAACGCAAAGCATTTCTTGCCGAGGAGCGCGTTGCCGCCGTAGCCCGAGCCGTAGGACCAGATCTCCCGGGTCTCCGGGTAGTGGACGATGTACTTCGTCTCCGCGTTGCAGGGCCAGGGCACGTCCCGCTGCCCGGCCTCGAGGGGCGCGCCGACGCTGTGCACACAGGGCACGAAGGCGCCGTCGCCCAGCACTTCGAGCACCTTCGAGCCGACGCGGGTCATCACGTGCATGCTCGCCACGACGTAGGGCGAGTCGGTGAGCTGGATACCGATGTGCGCGATCGGCGAGCCCACCGGGCCCATGCTGAAGGGGATCACGTACATGGTGCGGCCGCGCATGCAGCCCTGGAAGAGACCGCGGAGGGTCTCGCGCATCTCGGCGGGGTCGCGCCAGTTGTTGGTCGGGCCCGCGTCCTCTTCCTTTTCGGAGCAGATGAAGGTGCGGTCCTCGACGCGCGCCACGTCGGCCGGGTCCGAGCGGATCAGATAGCTGTTCGGGCGCTTCGCCTCGTTCAGCTTCATCGCAGTACCGCTCGCGAGCATCAGGTCGACCATCTCCTGGCGCTCGCGCGCGGAGCCGTCGCACCACTTGACGTCGGTCGGTTCACAAAGCGTCCGCAGTTCCTCGACCCACTCGAGGAGGCGTTGGTTCTTGGTCATGGCCGTTGCTGTACCCCGATCCACGATTGGTATTGACCGCCCCGAGGCGCGCCGCGTCCCCGGTGCCGGTGAGTCGCGGGGAGGGCGAGGCGGAAGGCCCGGGACAATACCCGACCGAAATTCGGCCCACCAGCCAATACCGTTTGGTTCCGACGACTTATCCGTGCCCCGCACACCCGCTTGGGTGACGGGCGAAGCGCGCGATCGGGTCTGGGCGCCGCCCTCAGCGCGGCTCGAGGGCGCGCGGGGGAATCGACCAGACCGGGGGCTCCTGGGCGAGCAGGGCCCGGAAGCGCGCCCCGGCGCTCTCGAGCCACTCCGGGTGGGAGAACACGTAGAAGCGCTCGGCCTCGATCGCCTCGAGTACGCAGGTCGCCACCTCCCCCGGTGGGGTGCCCTGGGCCAGGACCCGCCGGATCTGATCCACCCAGCGCTCCTCCTCGGCCGAGGCCGCCTCCCCGCGCAGGGCGTCGGGTCGGTTGCGCCCGGCATCCGCGATGCCCGTGCGCACGTACCCGGGACACAGCACGGAGACGCCGATGGGCGCTTTGTGCTGCCGCAGCTCGAAGGCCATCGATTCGGACAAGGTCACGACCCCGTGCTTCGAGACGTGGTAGGGGGAGCCCAGGGGCATCGACATCACGCCCGCGATCGAGGCGGTGTTGACGACGTGGGCGGGTTCGCCGGCCGCGAGCATGCGTGGCACGAAGCTCCGGATGCCGTGGATCACCCCCCACAGGTTGACCCCCAGCACCCACTCCCAGCCCTCGAGGCTCTGCTCCCAGACCGCTCGAAAATCACCGCCTACTCCCGCGTTGTTGCACAGGATCTGGGCGCCGCCGAGCTCGGTGTCGACGCGCTCGGCCAGGGCCTCGACCGCACCCGCGTTGGAGACGTCGACCCGGGCCGCGAGGACGGTGCTGCCGCGCTCCCGCAGCCGGGCCTCCGCCGCAGCCAGGGGGGTCGCCTCGACGTCGACCAGCGCGACCGCGAGTCCGCGTTCGGCGAAGGCCTCGGCCAGGGCGAGCCCGATCCCGCTGGCCGCCCCGGTGACGACCGCCACCTGTCCCGTTCGCAGCTCCACGTCCCAGCCTCCCTGCCCGAAGAACCTTGCGAAGACCTTGCGAAGACCTTCCGAGGACCATGCGAGGCCTCGCGAGGACCCACCGAGGTCCGATGAGGATGAATCTCCGAATCGAGATCCGCTACTTGGCGCCGAGCGCGCTCACGTCGCCGGGGTCGACCAGGTCGTCCGCGACCCATCCGTCGAGGTCGTACTCGGCGAGGCACTCGTCCACGAAGGCCTTGAGCGCTTCGATCGACCCCGTCGCCTCCCCGTAGAGCGTGACCTCGGTCTTGATGCGCTCGTAGTTACCCGCGTAGTTGCGCTCGTAGAGCTCGTGACGCCCGCCGAACTCGGTGCCGACGGCGTCCCAGAGCAGCTTCAGGAGCTTCACGCGCGCGACCGAGTCGTAGTCGTTCGAGCCGCGCAGGAAGCGATCGAGGTAGGGACGCAGCTCGGGATTCTTGAAATCCGAGACGTGGGAGTTCAGGTAGATGAGCCCGCTCGAGATCGTCTGCTCGATGATCTCCTTGACCCGCGCGTAGGCCTGGGGAGCGAGCACCCGGTAGGCCAGCCCGTACTGGGCATTGGGCTGGAGCGCCCCGCCGACCCAGGCCTCGGGGCTCTTGCACATGGCGTCGCTGAGCCCCCAGAAGGTGTTGCGCCAGGCGAGGACCTCCCCCAGCTGGACCTGGGGGCTGTAGGTGCCCGCGTTGCCGATCGCTTCGGTGGCCTTCGCCAACAGACCGGCGAGAAAATCGAGCTTCACGGCGAAGCGGGTGCCCCCGTGGAGACAGAAGCGCGGGATGAAGCCCGACATCGGGAAGTACCCCATCGCCTTCTCGACGTCCCCGTAGAGGAACACGTTCTCCCAGGGGATCAGCACCCGGTCGAGAACGAGGATCGCGTCGTTCTCGTCGAGCCGCGAGGAGAGCGGGTAGTCGAAGGGGCTCCCCATCACCGCCGCATTGAGCTCGTAGGAGGGCCGGCACAGCAGCTTCAGGCCCGGGGCGTCCATCGGGACCATGGCGAAGAGCGCCATCTTCGGGTCGCCGAGCGGGGTGGGGCCGTAGAAGCCGATGAAGTTGAAGTGGGTGAGGGCCGAGCCGGTGGCCACGACCTTGGCGCCACTCACGACGAGCCCGGCGTCGGTCTCCTTCTCCACGCGTACGTAGACGTCGCGCACGTCGTCGGGGGGCGAGCCCTTGTCGATCGGCGGGTTCACCAGGGCGTGGTTGAGAAAATGACAGCGCTCCTGGGTCTTCCGGTACCAGCGCCGGGCGTTCTCCTGGTAGGGGGCGTAGAACTCGGCGTTGGCGCCGAGGGTGCCGGTGAGGCTCGCCTTGTAGTCGGGGGAGCGACCCATCCACCCGTAGGAGATGCGCGCCCAGGCGACGATGGCGTCTCGGGTCGCGACGACGTCCTCGGGGGTGCGCGGCACCTTGTAGAAGGGATGGGTGAAGCCGCCGTTTCCGGTGTCGGTCTCGGTGGTGAGGACCGGCGCCGTCTCGGGGTCGTGGAGGGCGTCGTACATCCGCGCCAGCATGCGCGCCGAGTTGCGGAAGGCCGGGTGGTTCACCACGTCCTTCACCCGCTCGCCGCGCAGCCAGATCTCCCGTTCGTCGCCGAGGCTCGCCAGATACTCGCTGCCGGTGTAGGGCCGGATGTCGTTGCTCATCACACGGTCTCGCTGTCTCGCGTGGTGTGGACGGAGTCTATCGCCCGAGCATCAGGGCGCGCGCCTCGTCGGGTGTGGCCGGTTCGCGGCCTGCGGCGCGTCCCCGCTCCACCGCCCAGGCCACCAGGTCGGCGTTGCTCTGCGCGGGCGCGCCGTCGGGTCCGGTGACGCGGTCTTCGAAGCCGATGCGCAGGTGGGCGCCGTCCTCGATTGCGAGACTGCCGATCGCAAAGACGCTGTCCTCGATCCCGTGGGCCAGCCAGCGCGCCTCCGGGTAGAGCTCGCGCACCGCCCCGGTGAGAAAGGCGTAGCTGCGGGCGTTCCCCGGCATGAGCTGCATGCCGTCGCCGAAGCGTCCCGAGAACTCGAGGAGCAGGTAGCGGGGCGGCTCCAGGAGACCGTCCTCGACGAGCATCGCCACGTTCGAGAGAAACCCCGTGTCGAGCACCGTCGGCTCCGTCGCGATCCCGCGCTCCCGACACACCGCGAGGATCTGCTCGACCTCGTCGTAGCTGTTGGGGATCGCCAGGGTGTCCCGGTGGCCCTCCGCGGGCGGCATGTGGATCACGATCTGGCCGGGGTTCAACGAGACGATGTCGGGGGGGTCGGGGGTGTCCCGCAGATAGCCGAGCACCGCCTCGACCGGGGCGTCGGGAAAGCGGGCGGTGGTGTGGTTCACGACGACGTCGCAGCGGTCACGGATGCGCCGGTCGGCCTCGTCGTACCAGGCCGGGTCGTAGCTGACCCCGCCGCCGCCGGAGCGGGCGTGGATGTGGACCGCGGTGGCACCGGCCTCGGCGCAGCGCCGGGCCTCCTCGGCGACCTCCGCCGGCGTCCACGGCACGTTGGGATTCTGCTCGCGGCCGCGCATCCCGTTGAGACAAGCCTTGATCACCAGGGTGTCCACGCGTCTCTCCTCCCGGGCTCGGCGCGGTACTCTACCGCCGTCCTGTCGGCCACCCACGAGGAGACGACGATGTCGATCGAGCACTTGTCCGCGGACGCGAACCCCGAGGCGATCTCAAAACGCCTCGTGCACGACGGCTGTGTCGTGATCGACGACCTCGCGGGGCCCGCACAGCTAGACGCCCTGGAGGCCGAGCTCGGCCCCTTCATCGAGGCGACCGAGGCCGGGCGCGACCGCTTCAGCGGACGCAACACGCGGCGCACGGGGGGGCTCATCGGGCGCTCTCCCACCTGCCGCGAGCTCGTCATGCACCCGACGATCCTCGGGAGCGTGGGCCAGCTGTTGGCCCACGCGAGCAACTTCCAGCTCCACCTGACCCAGGTGATCGCGATCGGCCCGGGCGAGCCGGCCCAGGAGATCCACCGCGACCAATGGGCGTTCGACTTCTTCCCCTTCCCGAAGGGCTACGAGGTGCAGTGCAACACCCTCTGGGCCCTCACCGAGTTTCGCGAGGAGAACGGTGCCACCCGAGTGATCCCGGGGAGCCACCGCTACGACGATCGGCTCCGCTTTCGCACCGAGGACACGGTCCCCGCCGAGATGCGTCGCGGCTCGGTGCTGCTCTACACCGGCTCGCTCTACCACGGGGGCGGCGCCAACCGCAGCGAGGCCGTGCGCAGCGGCGTCAACATCACCTACGACGTCGGGTGGCTCCGCCAGGAAGAGAACCAGTACCTGTCCTGCCCGCCCGAGATCGCCCGCGAGCTCGACGACGACCTGCTGCGGCTGATGGGCTACGCGCGCGGCGCCTACGCGCTGGGCTACGTCGACGACACCCGCGATCCGCTCTCGGTGCTCAAGCCCGATCGCAAGGCCCACGGGCTCGGCGGGCTGCCCCGCGAGGCCAACGCGCTGCGGCACGACGGGTAGACGCGCGCGTGCAGGTCGTCACCCGGCTCGCCCAGCAAACGCTCCGCGACGTGCGCGCGGCGGCGGTCGCCGCGGAGCGCGATGGCTTCGACGCGATGATGACCGCCGAGAACCAGCACGAGCCCTTCTTCCCGCTGGTCCTGGCCGCGGAGGCCACCGAGCGGGTCGAGCTCTGGACGGGCATCGCGATCGCGTTCGCCCGCAGCCCGATGGTCGTCGCGAACGCGGCCCACGACCTCCAGGCCCTCTCCGGGGGGCGCTTCGTCCTGGGTCTCGGCCCCCAGGTGAAGGGCCACAACGAGCGGCGCTTCTCTGTCCCCTGGAGCGCGCCGGCGCCCCGGATGCGCGAATACGTCGAGGCGCTGCGGGCGATCTGGCGCTGCTGGGAGGAGGGGGAGCCGCTGCGCTTCCGGGGCGAGCACTATCGATTCGACCTGATGACCCCCAACTTCGCGCCGCCGCCCCACGGCCAGCGGCCGATCCCGGTCACCTTGGCCGCGGTCGGGACCGGCATGCTCCGGGTCGCGGCGGAGGTGGCAGACGGCGTCCAACTCCACCCCTTCTGTACCCGCGCCTACCTCGAGAAGGTGGTGGCCCCCGAGCTCGAGGCGGGGCTCGCCCGGAGCGGGCGTCGCCGCGAGCACTTCCACGTGAACGGCGGCGGCTTCCTGGCGACCGGCCCCGACGCCGAGACGGTCCACGCGATCGCCGAGTTCATCCGCTACCGGGTGGCCTTCTACGGCTCGACCCGCACCTACTGGCCGGTCTTCGAGGTGCACGACCTCCTGGACCTGGGCGCCAAGCTCCACGACCTCTCCAAGCGGGGACGGTGGGACGAGATGGCGGCCGAGGTGTCCGACGACGTGCTCCGGCTCTTCGCCGTGGTGGGGACCCACGACGAGCTCCCCGCCCTGGTGGAGGAGCGCTTCGGCGGCCTGGTGGACCAGGTGATGGCCATGCCGGCCCCCGAGGCCGATCCCGCCCTGAGCCCCGAGGCGATCCGGGCGCTCCAGGCGCTTCCCACACGCTTCCGGGGCTTTTCGGCGGCCTGAGACGCCGCGATTCCGTACCCTCTCCGGACGCCCCGATTGCCCGGGGCGGCCGGGAGGCGCGCGCCGTGAAGAATCTGGTCGAGGCCCACAATCGGGTGAAGGATTTCGATTGGGAGTTCAGCTACGCGGAGAAGCCCAATCGCTACCCCACGAAGTACAAGATCCCGGCCAAGACCAAGGATCCCTTCCGCCACCTGATCCGCGACTACTGCGCGATGGAACGCGAAAAGGACGACCGTCAGTACGGCGCCCTCGAGGACGCGATCGCCCGCAGCGGCTCGACCGCCCGCGCCGAGGAGCGCTGGACCGAGATCATGAAGGTGGTGCTCCCCGTCCTCACCTTCGGCGAGTACGGCGCCATGAAGGGGTCGGGTCAGCTCGTCGACACCGTGGACAATGCGGCCCTGCGACAGGGCTACATGGCCCAGATGATCGACGAGGTGCGCCACGTCAACCAGGAGGTCTACCTCAACCGCTACATGGCGAAGCACGCGGCCGACCCCGAGGGCTTCGACCGGGGTCAGGTGTTCAAGAGCCAGAACGTGTTCGGCCGCGCCGCGCAGAACGCCCTCGAGTGTTTCTTCGTCGGCGATCCGATCGAGGGCGCGCTGAACCTCCAGGTGGTAGCGGAGACCGCGTACACCAACTCGATCTTCGTGGCGATGACCGAGGTGGCGGCGTCGAACGGCGACCAGGCCACCCCGACCGTGTTCCTGAGCATCCAGTCCGACGAGGCCCGCCACATGGCGAACGGCTACTCGACCCTCGCCGCGGTCCTCGCCGAGCCCGACAACCTGCCGATGCTCCAGGCGGACTTCGATCGGGCGTTCTGGCGTCAGCACGCCTTCCTCGATCCCTTCGTCAACGTCGTCTACGACTACTTCCAGAAGACGCGCACCGAGTCCTACCTCGAGAAGTGGAACAAGTGGCTCGCCGAGGACTGGGCGGGCGCCTACATCGCGAAGCTCGAGCCCTTCGGCCTCCGGGTGCCGCGCTGGTTCGAGCTCGCCCGCGAGCGCATGCAGTGGGGCGCGCACACCGCGGCGATGGTCGCCTTCGCGAGCTGGCCGCTGCACTTCTGGCGCTACGACCCGCCGACCGACGCCGACATGGAGTGGTTCGAGCAGAAGTACCCCGGTTGGTACGACCGTCACGGCGCCTTCTACGCGCGCTACCGCGAGCTCTGCGACCCGGCCCACGGCCGCATCCCGCTCCAGGACTTCGAGTCGCTCCCGACCTTCTGTCGGGTGTGTCACATGCCCGCGGTCTTCCCGACCCTGGACGACTGTCACGCCCGGGTGCGGAAGATCGAGGGGCGGCTCCACGCCTTCTGCTCCGACGCCTGCGAGTTCATCTACAACGAGAGCCCGGCCCGCTACCAGGCGAAGACCTGGGACGAGATCTACGACGGCTGGAGCGTCACGGAGTACGTGCGGAAGAACGGGCTCTTGCGCGCGGACGGCAAGACCCTCCTCGCGCAGCCGCACCTCGAGCGGGACAAGATGTGGACGATCGACGACCTCGAAGCCGTCGACTTCGAGATCACCAACCCGCTCCGGGTGATGGAGGAGCAGGGGGCCCTGGCGTCGTGAGCCGGAGACCCTCGCGAGCCGTCGCGAGGACACAGGAGACTGCGGCGACGTGAGTACCGACCCCCCCGCGCCCCCCCGCGACTTCACCTACATCAAGCCCGAGAAGCGACGCCTGTCCGAGTACGAGGCGGTGTCGCTCTACGTCCAGGTCGACCCCGACCGCCCCGAGAACCAGTACTACATGCGCACCGAGGAGGGGCGACAGGCCTGGCGCCCCGAGTCGACGCGGCTCAAGCACCCGCACTGGTACGACTTCCGCGACCCCGGTCGCTATTGGCAGCGCAACTACGTGCGGATGCAGGCCGAGCAGGAGCACGCGATCGACCGGCTGGTCGAGGACGCCAAGGCCGCGGGAAGCTTTGCGGGGATGGACCGCGACTGGTTGCGCGACGTGCTCCTCGGACACTACCGCGTGTGGTCCTTCTTCGAGTACGGGCTCTTCCGCGCCTTCGGGGTCGCGCAGCGCGAGGCCTTGTCCGACCCGATCGGCAACGCGCTCACCTTCCAGGGCTTCGATCACATGCGTCACGCGCAGGCCGTGGTGCTCTACCTCCTCGAACTCGAGGGGGAGATCGAGGGCTTCCGCGACGAGGGCGCCAAGGAGCGCTGGCTGGGTGAGACCGCCTACCAACCGCTGCGAGAGATCGCCGAGCAGCTGATCGCCTTCGAGGACTGGGGGGAGCTCTGTATCGCGACCAACTTCGCGGTGCTGCCCCTGGTGGCCGAGCTCGGGGTCGGTGCGCTGCTGCGCCAGCACGCCCCGATCCACGGCGACCTGGCCACCCCGGTGATCGTCCTCACCACCGAGCGCGACCGGCGGCG
>JANQRO010000583.1 GCA_028284525.1 Myxococcota bacterium
CGCCGACGCCGAGAACGTCGACGGCGCGGACGGGGCCGACGACGCGTTCGAGACACGCTTCGAGGACGGACGCGTGCGCGGGCGCAAGCGCTACGTGGCCTTCGGCGCCAACGCGGACGCCCACCTGGTGACGACACGCGAGGGGCTCGTCCTGGCCCCGCGCGGCGACACCGGCCCCGACGCGACACCGCTGCGCAGTGTCGACCACGCCCAGCGCTGGGCGGATCTCGTCTTCGACGGGCCCGCCACCCTCGTAGCGGCGGGGAGCGACGGCGACAACGCCCTCGCGACGACCCGTCGCGTCGGCAGCCTCGCGGCGGCGGCCCAGCTGCTCGGGCTGATGGAACGCGCCCTGGAGATCACCCTCGACTACCTGAAGGAGCGCGAGACCTTTGGTGCCCCGATCGGAAGCCACCAGGCGCTGCAGCACCGCGCCGCCGACATGCTGCTCCGCACCGAGAGCAGTCGCTCCGCGGTCTACCGCGCGGCGTGGGCCCTCGACGCCGAGCCCGACCGCGCTCCCCTGCTGGTTGCGGCGGCCAAGGCCTACGCGGGGGACGCGGCGCGTTTCGTGTGCGGTCAATCGATCCAGCTCCACGGTGGCGTCGGATTCACCTGGGAGTACGACCCGCACATCTACTACAAGCGCTGCAAGACCCTCGAGCAGCGCTACGGCTCGACCCGCCAGCAGCTCGACGCCGCGCTGCGCGCTGCGGGTCTCTAGGCCCGCGCCGCGGGGGCGAGCGCGGAGCGCGCGGGGCCCCGCCCTCGCGCTCGCGGCGCTGCTCTGGATCGCTGCGCCCGCCGGGGCGCAGCCAGCGGAGACCGCGGAGGGCGCTCCCGCCACCGCCGGCGCGCAGCGCATCTTCGACCGTCACGCCGATCAGGTCGTCCAGATCGAAGTCCTCGAGTCGCGAAGCGGCACCAAAGCCAGCGTCGGGTCCGGGTTCGCCGTGGGGCCGGACCAGACCCGGCGGGTCGTCACCAACTTTCACGTCGTCGCCGACGTGGTGCACGAGCCCCGCAGCTACCGCGCCGTGCTCTCTGCCCCCGACGGGAGCCGGCACCCCGTCCGTGTGATCGCCGTCGACGTCGTGCGCGACCTCGCTCTGGTCGAGTCCGATCACGTGTTCCCGGCCGGCCTGGTCCTGCGCGACGAACCCCCGGGCCAGGGGGCGCGGGTCTACGCCCTCGGCACACCCTTCGATCTCGGACTGAGCGTGGTCGAGGGCACCTACAACGGCCTCCTCGGTCACAGCCTCGAGCGCCGCATCCACTTCACCGGCTCGCTCAATCCCGGGATGAGTGGCGGCCCGGCCCTCGACCGGTCCGGCGCGCTGGTCGGGGTGAACGTGGCCACGTCGGGAAACCAGGTGAGCTTCCTGGTGCCCAGCCAGGCGGTCGCCGCCTTGCTCGCCTCCGGCGACGAGGGTCGGGTCGACGCCGCGGCGATCGGCGAACAACTCCACCGTCTCCAGGATCGATACACCGAGGCGATCCTCGCCAGCCCAGACGAGCAGGCGGTGGTCGGGACGGCGTCGGCCCCGACCCGCCCGGCGCCCTTCTTCAACTGTTGGGGGGACGCGCAACGCGACGACGAGGCGCGTTACCAGGCCCGTCTCCACGAGTGCGGCAGCGACGACGCGGTCTTTCTGTCGAACCGGGTGACGATCCATCCCGTCGAGCTGCGCCATCGTCACATCGAGACGGCGGACCTGGGCCCCGGTGATTTCTACGACACCTACTCGCAGTTCTTCGAGGCCAACCACAGCGAAAAATGGGGCACCGCGCAGGATTTCAGCGCCTTCCGCTGTCGCACCCGCTTCGTCCGGAGCGGTGACCTGACCTTCAAGACCGCCTTCTGCGCCCGTCGCTATCTCCGCTACGCAGGACTCTATGACGTCGTGTTCAAGGCAGCGCTCCTCGGCCGCGAGCGCGCCGGGTTCGAGACCGCGTTGGTCCTCTCGGCATTCTCCTTCGACAACGCGCGGCGGCTGTCGCGCCGACACCTCGAGGCGATCGCGTGGAGCGAGTGATCTACGTCGAGGTGCTGGACCGACGCGGACAGGTCCGCCAGCGGGCGCGGATCGATGCGTTGCCCTTTCGGATCGGTCGCGGCTACGACAACGACCTGATCCTCGACGACCTCTACGTGTCTCCGACCCACGCGGAGATCTCCCCGACCCGCCACGCCGCCGGGGGATGTGCCGGGGGACACGCCGAGGACCTCGCGATCCGCGACCTCGGCTCGCACAACGGAACCCACAGCGCCGGGGGAGCGCTGCGCGACGCTGCGGAACCGCTGCGGGTGCCCGGGGAGTACCGGCTCGGGCGCACCCGGCTTCGGCTCCGCGACGCCGACCACGCGCTCCCCGATACCCAGCTCGAGGCCCCGAGCGGCCCGCGACGCGTCGCGCTGCCGGTGGTCGCGGCGCTGCTCGTCGTCGCCGTCATCGCCGTCACGGTGTCGGACGAGCTCGACACCGCCCACGGCCCCGTAGACCGCGGCGAGCTCGTCGACGCCGTGCTCACGACGTCGATGGTCACGGCCGTGTGGGTGGGTCTGTGGTCGCTGATCACCCGCGTCCTGAACCCTCACACGCGTTTCCTCGCACACTGGATCGTCGCCGGAAGCTACGCGCTCTTCGCGGCCGGCATGCGCGGCGCCGGCACCTGGATGCGCTTCTTCGTGGCGAGCATCGCCCCGGTGCAGCTCTTCGAAGTCGCCGTCCACCTGGTCGCGGCCGTCCTTCTCTTCTACGCACACATCGCGCTCACGGGAGCGCTCCGAGGCGCTCAGCGTCTGCTGCTCGCGGGCGTCTTGAGCCTCGCCCTGGTGTCCCTCACGGAGATGGACAGCTTGCTGCGGCGTCCCGACTGGGTCCAGATCCTCCCGTACTGGAGCCGACTGCTCCCGGTCGACCCGGGCTGGCTCGCCCGCGAAGGGGTCGACGAATTCTTCGACCAGACCGACGCGGTACGCGACAGCGTGGATGCGCTGGCGCGCTCCGCCGAGTCCACCCGGAAGGAATCCCCATGAGCTACGGCAGCAAAGAGATCGCCCCCGGGCGCTACCGCGAGGACATCGGCCGCTGTCTCGAAGACTTCGTGGTCGGCCATGTCTACGAACACTGGCCGGGGCGCACCATCACCGAGAGCGACAACACCTGGTTCACCTTGCTGACGATGAACACCCACCCCCTCCACTTCGACCGGCGCTACGCCGAGCAGAGCGAGTTCGGCCAACCGCTGGTCAACAGCATGCTCACTCTCGCGATGGTCATCGGGATGTCGGTGAGCGACATCAGTCAGAAGGCGATCGCGAACCTCCACATGACCGACATCAGCCTCTCGGCGCCGGTCTTCGTGGGGGACACGATCTACGCCGAATCGGAAGTGCTCGCGACCCGCGAATCCCGGTCGCGCCCGACCCAGGGGATCGTCACGGTGCGCACGACCGGGAAGAAGGCCGACGGGACGGCCTTCCTCACCCTCGAGCGCAGCGCCCTCGTCCCGCGGCGCGGGCACGAGGTCGGGTCGGAGTAGCGCGAGACGACGAGCCCGCGGCGGCGGAAGGACTAGCTCCGGAGCAACCTCGCGGGCAGCGCCACGCCCTCTCCGGGCTTCGCGGGCAGGCGCCCCGCCAGACACGCGTTCAGCGTGCTGAGCAGCGACGCGGCATCGAAGGGTTTGCGTAGGAACGGAACGTGATAGGGCAGCGCGGGCTCGGTGCTGAAGCCGCTCATCAGGACGATGGGACAGTCCGCGCGCTCTTCGTGCATGGCGCGGGCGACCTCGGTGCCGTGGAGACCGGGGAGCGTGAGGTCGAGGAGGACCACATCGACTTCGTCTCCGAGACGCGCGAACGCCGCGAGACCCGCTTCGCCGTCGGGGACGTCGATCACCACAGCGCCGGCCCGCTCGAGGATCTGCCGTGCCACGTGACGCACCGACTCTTCGTCGTCGACGACGAGGACGGTGGCCCGGAGCTCGCCCAGCCCTCGCCGCTCCGCGGAGGTCACCGGATTCCGACCGGTCGCCGCGCGATGGGGGAACAAGGCGCCGATCGTCGTTCCCACCCCCGGCTGGCTCTCCACGCGCAGCACCCCTCCGTGATGCCGCACGATCCGCAGCGCCACCGACAGGCCCAGGCCCCTCCCGGACAGCTTCGTCGAGTAGAACGGCTCGAAGACCCGGGCGAGCGTGTCCGCGTCCATGCCGACTCCCTCGTCGCGGACCTCGAGAAAGGCGTAGCGCCCGGCGGGCGGGTCGTCGCTGCCGAGACCCTCGCGCAGCTCGCTCCGCGTGAAGACGCGGGCGCCGCTCCGCACGCGGACCACGCCGGGGCGGCCCTCGAGGGACTCCGAGGCGTTGATCAACAGGTTCATCGCGACCTGCTGGACCTCGAGGGGATCGGCCTCGATCGGCAGCCGCTCCTCGTCGAGGGCGAACTCGAGCCGGGTGCTCTTGGGCAGTGAGGCGCGCAGGAGCGCCGCCGCCTCCTCGAGGACCTCGTTGAGGTCGACCTCTTCCTTCGCCAGGGGACGGCGCCCGCTGTAGGTGAGTAGTCGCGAGCAGAGGTCGGCGGCGCGGCCCGCCGCCCGCCCGATCTCGTGAGCGAAGAGCGCCTGATCGCTGTCCTCATCGGCATCGGCCCCGATCAGGTTGGCGTAGCCGAGGATTCCCGTGAGCAGGTTGTTGAAGTCGTGGGCGATCCCCCCCGCGACGAGCCCGAGGCTCTCGAGCTTCTGGGTCTGTTGGAGTCGCGCTTCGCTCTCGGCCATCTCGCGGTCGCGGGCGCGCGCCTCGGTGACGTCGAGCGCGGTGCTGAGGACGGCCTGGACCGCACCGTCCGGTCCCACCCCGAAGACGGTGTCCCAGGTGTGGAGGTCGCGGAGCTCGCCCCGGTGGTCTCGCAGTTGCAATTCGCTCTCGCGCACCTCGTTCTCCGACATCGCGCACAGGGCGGCGAGGATCTCGTCGAAGCGCGGTGCGTCGTCCGGGCCCAGGTGGTCGCGGTAGTACGCCTCGTCGACCCGGTCGATCGCGTCGGCTTCGAGACCGTGGAAGGCTCGCCAACGCGCGTTCGCGAAGGTGGTGCGGCGCTCCCGGAGATCGAAGACCGACACCAGGGTGGGCCCGGCGTCGGCGATCCGACGGGAGAAGGCGTGGCTCGCGGCCAGCGCCGCCTCGTCCCGGCGTCGCTCGGTGACGTCCGTGGCGATTCCGAGGATATGGCCGCGGGGGAGGGCCTCGGTGCGGAGCTCGCGCTCGCGGATCGAGATGATGCGCCACTCGCCGCGGTCGTTGCGGGCGCGCAGGTCGCGTCCGTCGCCGAGCAGGGGCAGCGCCTCGCTGAGGTCGCCGACACCGGCGAGGTCCTCCGGGTGGACGAACTCGTCGAAGACCCGAGTGCCCGTCGCGAGAATCTCGGACTCGCTGCGTCCGGTAAACCGGACGAGCGCCTCGTTGACGAACACGATCGTGCCCGCCGCCGGGTCGCGGACGTAGACCAGCGTGGGAATGTGATCCAGAAGCTCGCGCCAGGCGGAGCCCTCTGCCCACGGCGGATGCGCCGCGGTCTCGCCGTCCTGTGCACTCAACTTCCGCGCCTCGCCCTACCCGCTCGTGCGCGGCCAAGGGTAGGAATCCCTCGTCGCCTGCGCGAGCCGGTCGTCGGCGCGACCGGGCGGGCGGTGTGACGGGTGGCAGGGTTCAGAATCCGCTGTCTGGATCGCGCAAGAAGGCCAACTCCTCGGCGCTCGACACGCGGCCGAGGATCGCGTTGCGGTGGGGAAAGCGCCCAAAGCGCCGGATGACCGCTTCGTGTCGGCGAGCGTACTCGGCAAAGGACTCGAACTCGTCCCGCCACCCGACCGGCACCGAGCGCGCCAGCGCCTCGCTCCGCGCGACACACTCTTCCTGCAGAGCGAGGTCCTCCGCGTGCTCGAGGGGGAGATGGAGAAAGGCCCGCTCGATCGGGCGCAACGCCGATTCGGCATCGCTGTCGAGCATCTCGCGGGCGTGGGCCAGGGCCTTCGCGTCGTTCCGAAAGGCGCGGGGCGTCCCCCGCCCGACGACGCGCGAGATCTGGTCGAAGAGGATCACGAGGGCGAGGCGCGACTGCGCCTCGCCGATCCAGGTCTCGAGCTCCCCGTCCTCGGCCGCGCCCAGCCAGGCCCCGAAGCGCGCGGTGATCTCGGCGTCGTGGGCCGCTTGCCCACCGAACCAGAGCGGGCGCTGGGTGCGGGCCACCCGACCGTCGTCCCGGTCGTCGCCAAACCAGAACCGGAGCAGGGTCCTCCAGGCGAAGGGACCGCCCGGGTGGGACGGACCCCCTGGGCCGGAGCTCGTGGCACCGGGCCTCAGGGGGCTGGACACAAGACGCCCCGTTCCCGCAGCCGGGGAACCAGCTCGCGCCCCAGGTGCTCCGTGTCGGCGAGATAATCGGGGTAGCTCATCAGCGCGCCGTCGATCCCGGCGTGAAAGAGCGCCGCGAGCCCATCGGCCACCTGTTCGGGGTCCCCCACGATCGGCATCGCCCCGGCGCCCAAGGCGATCATCTCGAGGGTGTGGTCGTCGAAGGAACCGCTCTCGAGCCCGAGCTCCGCGCACCAGTTCTCCGCCGCCGCGCGGTCGATCCCGGTGGTGATGCGCTCGCGTTCCCGCTCGGCGGCGTCGCGGGTATCGCGACAGATCACATAGACCGCGCTCACACAGCGCACCGCCCGGCCGTGGGCCGCCGCGCGGCGCTTGACATCCGCGGCGACCTCTGCGTTCGCCTCGAGTGTCGGCGGACTCATGAAGGCCCAGTCACAGTGCCGGGCGACGGTCTCGCGGGCGTCGTCGGAGCTCCCGGCGTTCACGATCGGCGGATGCGGTGTCGCGATGGGCTGGGGAGAGACGTAGCCCCCCCGCACCCGATACCACTCCGATTCGTAGTCGAAGCTCCCCGGTGGCTGGGTCCACAGCCCCTTCAGGATCTCGATGAACTGGGCGGTTCGGCGGTAGCGATCGGCGTGCCCCAGGATCTCGACCCCCATCATCTGGAACTCGCCTTTGTTCCAGCCGCTCACGAGGTTGATCCCCCAGCGCCCGCCGCCGATGTGGTCGAGGCTGGCCCCCATCTTGGCGGCGACCACCGGATTGAACGCCGGCACGTGGACCGTCGAGAACACCTGGATGCGCTGGGTCGTCGTCAACAGCGAGGCCGCCCAGGTCATCGTCTCGATCGAAGTCCCGAGGTAGTTGGTCTCGCCCCCGAACCCCTTCCAGCGACTCACGGGGAAGAGGAAGTGGAAGCCGGCCGTCTCGGCGGCGGCCGCGATCTCCCGGTTGCGCTCGATACGCCAGTCGTCGGGATCGGGTTTGTAGGTGCTGATCGACGTGCCAAAACTGCAGTTCGGCATGAAGATGCCGAGACGCAGCCCGTCTCGCTGCTCGGACATGGCGGCGCAGCCTAGCAGCTCGCCTCGCGCCCCCCCGGCGGCGAGAAGAGCCGCTGAACCGGGGCATCAGAGCGCGAGACGGCCAGCGCAAAAAGGCGACCTCGCTCGCGTGAGGCCGCCTTCTCGCTTACGGAACCGGTTGTGTTGGCCGTCTAGTGAGGACAGCCCGGTCCGTGAACCTGCCTGCGATCGAAACCGCCCTCGGCCCGGTGGTGCAGGCCAATGGCTCGGTCGCTCAAGTCGCGGGCTTGGCCACGACGCCGCTCTACCCGGGCCCATCGTCGCGCTCCACGCCGGTAGCGCCGAACGTGTCGGCGTGCTTCCGGGCGGAGGATGCGCGTGTGGATCCGCTCGTCGCGAGCGCGGTCGTCGTGGCGCGCAGACTCGCGATCGATCCTGCCGTGGAGTCGATCGCTGCATCGCTCGGCCCGGAGCCCAGCGCGCCCGCGGCGTTGCTGGGTGCGCGCTTCGAAACGCTCGCGGGTCGAGTGACGCGTCGTGGGGTTGTCGTACAAGGAGCTCGAAACTCGATGGCCAGGCGTCCCGGTGGGGTGGCTCCAGTCGGCCGTCGCTCGGGCCGCGGGCGGCAGAGCGAGAGTGAGACCGACCAGCGCCGTCGGCGCCGGGCGTGGACCCCGGAGCGACGGCAACTGGAATCGCCCGAGCCCGCCCACACTGGCCCGGAGGCCGTTCGGAGATCCCGTTCCCGGGGTGCTCTCGCTGGGGTGAACTCGCGCCATCGGGGGGTCAGACGAGCGACCGACCCGCCTATTCACGGAAATGCGAAAATTGTGTAGCGGGGCCGCCGTCCCGCGGGCCTTGTTGCCGGCGCAGGAAGCGGCAACTGCCTCGAATTCACTCGCGACTCGATGTCCTGAGCCCCCGCGAATGCTCAGCTTTCGCGGTCGAAGAGGTCACCGAGCCAGCGTTGGAAACGCGCGTGGGCCCGCTCCGGATCGCCGAGTCGGGCGCTCTTGCTGAGGAGGGGTCCGATCAGCGCTTCCGCGAAGAGCGCCAGGGCGGCG
>JANQRO010000584.1 GCA_028284525.1 Myxococcota bacterium
GGCTGGGGCCCCTGCCGGCCGGGCGCTACGAGGTCGCGGCGAAGACACCGGCCGCAGCGGCCCCGGCCCAGGAGCTCGCGCTGCCGCGCGACGCCACCACCCCGATCCGGTTGGCGCTTGCGCCCGACCCCGGCTTCGCCCGCGCGGTGCCGAGTGCGGCCTGGCTCACCCTGCTCCCGGAGGGCCCGATGAAACGCGAGTTCGTGCTCAATTGCGGGAGCTGTCACGAGATCTCCCACGACCGGGTGATGCGCGGCGATGCGCCCCGCAGCGTCGAGGACTGGAGCGCCGCCATCGCGTTGATGCGCGCGATCGACGTCTACGGACTCACGCCGCCCGACTTCGACGACGCTCACTACGCGGCCTGGCTGGCGGAGCACCTCGACGCCGAGGCGGTGGCGTCGCTACGCCCGGCGGCGCCGGCGCAGGGGCCGGTGCTGGGCGCCCGCTTCACCGAGTATCCGGTGCCGAAGACCCCGTCCCTCCCCCACGACCTCGTCCTCGGACCCGAGGGCCGGGTGTGGATCACGGCCTTCTACCAGAACGTGCTCTGGGCCCTCGACCCGGGGAGCGGCGCGGTGGAGACCTTCCCCGTGAACGAGCAACCGGACGTGATGGGGCAAGTGCGCGCCCTGGCCTTCGACGAGGACGGGGCGCTGTGGACGCTCCTCGGCGGCACCGAGTCGGTGGTGCGTCTCGACCCGGGGAGCGGCGCCCTGCAGAGCTTTCCGGTGGGCATGTACCCCCACAGTATCGAGCTCGACTCGACCGGCGGCATCTGGTTCAACGACTACCTCTCGCCGAACAAACGCATCGGGCGGCTCGACCCGGCCGGCGGCGAGATCGAGGTGTTCGAGATCCCGGGCGTCGCCCTGGGCGAAGGCGAGGGCCTCCCGCTGCTCTACGGCCTCCAGGTCGACCGCCACGACGTCGTGTGGGGGACGATGCTCGCCGCCAACAAGCTCTTCCGCTTCGACCCGGCGAGCGGAGAGACCGCCCTCTACGACATGCCGGCGGCGAACAGTGGCCCGCGACGACCGGGCCTGGGCCCCGACGGCGCGCTCTGGATCCCCGAGTTCAACACCGGGACCCTCGCGCGCTTCGACCCGGAGACGGAGACCTTCCGCCGCTACCCCCTCGGCGCCGACACGCTCGGACCCTACGACGTCGCCGTGGACCCGCGACGCGGTCACGTGTGGGCCGCGGCGGCGCTGGGGAGTGCGCTGATCCGCTTCGACCCCGCCAGCGAACGCGTCGACACCTTTCCCTTCCCCACCGAGCCGGCCTACCCGCGTCACATCGCCATCGACCCCGAGAGCGGCGACGTGTGGACCACCTACTCGTCGATGCCCGATGCCACGCCCAAGATCGTACGGCTCGAGCTCGACGCGGACGCGCCCTCGGTGGCGGCGGTCGACCCGACGGAGTCGCGGGAGGGGTTCGGCCCCTAGCGACCCGTCCAGCGGGGCGGCCGCTTCTCGGCGAAGGCCAGCGCCCCCTCGTGGCGGTCCTCCGACCCGTAGAAGGCGCGCACGCCGGGGTAGTCCCGCTGGTTCGCGATGGCCGCCTCGAGGCTCGGCTCGTCGAGTCCACGCATCACACTCTGTTTCGACGCGCTCACCGCGAGCGGCGCGCAGCGGAGGATCCGTTCGCACCAGCTCTCGACGGCGGCGTCGAGGGCGTCGTCGTCGACGAGCTCGGTGAGGAGCCCGAGACGGTCCGCCGTCTCGGCGTCGACGATGTCGCCGGTGAGGATGAGCCCCATGGCGCGTTTGAGGCCGACCTGTCGCGCGAGACGGTGGACCCCGCCGCCGATCGCCATCGCGCCGACCAGCGGCTCGGGGAGCCCGAAACGCGAGCGCCGGGTGGCGATCAGGAGGTCGCAGGCGAGGGCGAGCTCGAGGCCCCCGCCCACTGCGACGCCGTCGACCGCCGCGATCACCGGCTTGTCGAGGTCGTAGCGCTCGATCAGCCCGGCGTAGCCGCTGCGCGGGTAGACGTGGCCCCGCCCCTGCTTCGCGATCGACTTGAGATCGCTCCCCGCGCTGAAGGCGCGACCGCCGGCCCCGGACACCACACAGAGCCGCTGCTCGGGGTCGGCGGCGAAGCCGTCGAACGCCGCTTGCAGCTCGTCGTGCATGGTCTGGTCGATGGCGTTCATCACCTCGGGGCGGTTGAGCACGATCCGCGTCACGTGGCCCTCGGCGCGCACCTCGATGGTCTCGGTGGTCATCGGTCCTCCCCGTCTGCCCGCGGGATCGGGTCTTCGATCGGACCCGACCACAGACAGCGGCGCGCGAGCTCGGTGTCCATGAACTCGGTGAGCGACGCGAGCTGCTCGCCGCGGAAACGCCAGATCCGACAATAGATGTTGTCGTAGGCCTCGCCCTCGACGGTGTTGGCGCGGCCCCGTGCCTGCTCGACCACCACGTCTCCTTCGGCGAGCAGCAGATCCTGCTGCGTCGGGATCGCGCCGCCCTCAAGACGGCTGCCGAAGAGCGTCTTCAGCAGTGCCACCAGCTCGGCCTTCCCTTCGAGACGGGGTCCGCCCGGAGGACTCCCGGCGAGGGTGAAGACGAAATCGTCGGTCGCGTCGGCCAGGAATCCATCGACGTCGCCACGACCCAGGGCCTCGACCGCACGGCGGACGGTCTCTTTGCGTGTGGTACTCATCGGGACTCTCCAACTCGTAGGGGGCGGGGGGCGAAGGGGCGTGAGGGTACTCGATCGCCATCCGGTGCCCCGCCGCGGGAGGACTCCATGGAGCTCGGCGTCTTTTCCTTCAACACCGAAACCACGATCCGTCCCGACGAGCTCGCCGTGGCGGCGGAGGAGCGCGGCTTCGAGTCGGTCTGGTTCCCCGAGCACACCCACATCCCCGCCAGCCGCGAGAGCCCCTTCCCCGGTGGCGTGCCGCTCCCCGATGAGTACGCCCACATGGCCGACCCCTTTGCGAGCGCGGCGGCCGCGGCGGCGGTGACGACGCGGATCAAGATCGGGACCGGCATCTGCCTGCTCACCGAACGCGACCCGATCACCCTCGCCAAGATCGTCGCCACGGTGGACCGGATCTCGGAGGGACGCTTTCTCTTCGGGGTCGGCGCGGGCTGGAACCGCGAGGAGATGGCCCACCACGGCACGCGCTTCGAGGAGCGCTGGGCGGTCTTTGGCGAGCGGCTGGCGGCGATGAAGATGCTCTGGACCGAGGAGGAGGCCTCGTTCCACGGCGCCCACGTCGATTTCGAGCGCGTGTGGTCGTACCCGAAGCCGCACCAACGCCCGCACCCGCCGATCCTGCTCGGCACCCTGGGCTCGCGCTTCGGCCGGGCGCGGGTGGTGGAGTACGGCGACGGCTGGCTCCCGGTCGGCTCGATCCACCGGCGCAAGCTGGAAGACGACATCCGCGAACTCCACGCGATGTTGCGCGAGGCCGGCCGCGACCCGGCCGAGGTGCCGATCTCGATGTTCGACACCCTCGAGACCCCGGAACGCCTGCTGCGGCCCTACGCCGATTCGGGTCTCTTCGTGCGCGCGATTCCCCGCTGTCCCACCGCGGACCGCGACACGGTCCTGCGCTGGCTCGACCGCTACGCCGAGATCGGACACGCGATACGCTAGACCGCCACCGCGCGCGGGGCGCCACATCGGGAGGAGAGCAGACGATGGCGAGCCGGGAATTCGTGGAGTGTCTCACCGAGGTCTACCGGGGCGAGCAGCTCGGTGAGGTCGCCTTCGAAGGGATGCTGGTGGCCGCCGAGGGCCCCGAGCAGCGCTACCTCCTCGGCACGCTGCTCCAGCTCGAAACCGAAGCCAAAGCCATGCTCCGCCCGCTGCTGGTGCGCTGTGGGCTGCCCCTCCGCAACGACCCCGAAGCGGCGGCCGGGGGCGCGCAGGCCGCCGAGCAGTGGAACGCGCTGCCCTGGGTCGAGCGCTTCCAGCTGCTGCGCGACATCGTGAATACGACCTACCTCCCCCGCTACCGCGAGCTCGGCACTCTCGTCTCCCCGGAGGAGGACGCGGAGACGGCGCGGGTCGCGCGCTTTATGGGCGACCACGAAGCGTCGCTCATCGTCATGTCGGACCGCGTCATCGCGGGCGAGCCCGATCCGGCGGCCCCGGTCGCCGCGTTGCTCCACTTCCCGCTGCCGCGACCCGAATAGCTCGCGTCGGCGGGCCTCCCTCCCGCCCGGGGGCCGCGGGACGGGTGCGGGCGGCCGCGGGGCCGGCGTATCCTCTCGCCTACCCCCTCGAGAAGGAGATTCCGATGAGCGCTGAGACCAACAAGCAGATCGTCCGCGACTACTTCCAGGCGATCGGCGCCGGCGACCTCGCGAAGGCCCTGGGCCTCACGAGCGACGACTTCACCTTCATCCTCGAAGGCACCACGACCTACTCGGGCACCTACAGCGGGCACGCCGAGGTGCAGGGCTTCTTCGCCACCATCGCGGGTGCGATCGACTTCGAGAACGGCGTGGAGGTCGAGATCCAGGAGATGATCGCCGAAGACGACAAGGTCGTCGTGCGGACCGCGGGGAAGATGACCTCTACCAGCGGCAAGCCCTACAACAACCGCTACTGCCATGTCTTCACGGTGCGCGACGGCAAGATCGCGCAGGACATCGAGTATCTCGACACCGCCCTGGTGACGCAGGCCTTGGGCTAGCGAGGGCTCGCCCGGACGGGCGCCGGCGGCGCGGCTGGAAGGGAGGGCCGTCGCGGATACCCTCCTCCTGGGTCTCGCAACGCCGGTCCGCCCATGCAATCGCGCCTCGCACAGCACCGCCCCTGGATCGTCGGCCTCCTCGTCGTCGCCGCGATCGGCCTGGGTGTGTTTCGACCCTGGAGCGCCGGCGAGTCCGCCGAAACGGCGCAGCCCATCCGCTACAAGGAGGTGGTCGTCGCCCGGGCACCCTTCCGGATGGCCGTCCGCGCCGACGGGGTGGTGCGCCCGATCGACCGCATCGAGCTCAAGTCGAAGGCCAGCGGCGAGGTGATCGAGCTCCCGATCGAGGTGGGCGAGGAGATCGCGTCGGACGCGCTGGTCGCCAAGCTCGACCAGGTGCAGGAGCGTCTGGGCCTCGCCCAGGCGCGTGCCGACGTCGACATCGCCCGCGCGGAGCTCGAGCTCGCCGAGAAGAACGCGGCTCGCCGCCGCGAGCTCTTCGAGCGTCGCGCCGTCTCCGAACGGGAGCGCGATGTGACCGAGCTCGAGCTGGCCGTGGCCCACGGCGAGCTGGTGCGCGCCCGCGCCGCCCTCGAGCGGGCCGACGAGCGCATGGACGACACCGTGATCATCGCGCCGGTGCGCGGCGTGATCCTCCAGAAGTACGTCGAGCAGGGACAGATCATCGCGTCGGGGATCGACAACGTGGGGGGCGGCACCCCGATCGCCGACATCGCCGACATGCGCACCGTCCACGTCGAAGCGGGTGTCGACGAAATCGACATCGGCAAGATCCGGCTGGGCCAACCCGCCGCGATACGCGCCGAGGCCTACCTCGACGAACGCTACACGGGTGAGGTGGTGCGGATCGCGCCCGAGGCGCGCGAAGAGCAGAACGTGACGGTGTTCGACGTCGTCGTCCGGGTCGACAACGTCACGGGCCATCTGAAGTCGGGGATGAACGCCGGGGTCGAGATCGTCCTCTTCGAGCAGGAGGGCGCCCTCACCATCCCGGTCACCGCGCTGCAACACGATGGAGACGAGCCCCGCGACGGCGAGACGGGCACCGCCACCGTCCTGGTGCGCGAGGGCGACGACTACGCCCCGCGCGCGATCCGCACCGGCCGCAGCGACCAGCGCGTCGTCGAGGTGCTCGACGGCCTCGAAGTGGGCGAGGTGCTCGGGATCCCGATGGTCTCGCGGCTCAAGGAAGACCACGATCGACTCGACGCGCGGATCCGCCGCAGCCGCAGCTTCGGCGCCAGCCGTCGCGACGGGAAGCCGCGGAGCGGCAGCTGATCCGGTGATGCTGACCGAGAACCTGCGCCTCGCCGTCGAGAGCCTGGTCGCCAATCCGCTGCGCTCGCTCCTCACGACGGTCGGGATCGCCGTGGGGATCGGCGCCGTGCTCTACGTCGTGAGTCTGGGCCAGTTCGCCCAGGCGCGGATCAAGGAGCGTCTCGACGCGCTCGGCACCCACGTGCTCTCGATCCGCCCCGGCGTGTCGCGGGTGCGCGGGGTGCGCACCGACGAGGCCGTGACGACCCTCACCCGCACCGACGCCCAGACGATCGCCCGCGAGTCGGCGGCGATCGTCGCGACCGCTCCCACCTACGCGGGGCCGGCCAACGCCGAGCACCGCGGGCGCAACTGGCAGACGCGACTCTCGGGCACCACCGCCGACCACTTCGAAATCAACAACGACCGGCTCGCCGCCGGCCGCGTGTTCGACGCCGCGGAGCTGGCGCGACGCGCCCGGGTGGCGGTGCTGGGCGACATCGTCTGGAACGAGCTCTTCGACCGCTCCGACGCGATCGGCGAGACGATCCTCATCGCCTCCCAGCGCTTCACCGTGATCGGCGTCCTCGAGGCCAAGGGCGAGGGCTGGTCGAACCCCGACGACCAGATCTTCGTTCCCCTCACCACCGCCCAGGAGCGTGTGTTCGGCGTCGACCACCTGACCGGCGCCCTCGCGCAGATGCGTTCGGAGGAGGTCTTCGAGGAGGCGCTCTTCGACATCGAGACGATCCTGCGTCGCAGCCACCGGCTGCGCCCCGGCGACGACAACGACTTCCGGGTCTTCCGGCAGGACTTCTTTCTCGCGACGATCCGGGACACGAACCGCGAGATCGCCGCCCTCGTGGTGGCGATCGCCCTGGTGTCGCTCTTCGTCGGCGGTCTCGGCATCGCCAACGTGATGCTGGTGTCGGTGACCGAGCGCACCCGCGAGATCGGCCTGCGCCGGGCCCTCGGGGCCAACCGGGTAGCCGTGTGGGCGCAGTTCCTCACCGAGGCCGTCGTGCTCGGGCTGGCCGGAGGCGCCGCCGGGATCGGCCTCGGGTGGCTGGCGACCCAGCTGCTCCTGGGCGGCGGCGCCGGCGTGCCCTGGGTCTGGGTGGGGTACAGCGTCGCGATCTGCGCGGGGATCGGCGTGGTCGCCGGCCTCTACCCCGCGGCGCGCGCCGCCAACAAGGACGTGATCGATGCGCTGCGCTTCGAGTGACGCCCGGTGCTGATCGAGCTGCAGGACGTCTCGCGCACCTACCGGATGGGCTCGGTCGACGTCCCCGCCTTACGCGACGTGAGCCTCGCGGTCGAGACGGGGGCCTACGTCGCGATCACCGGGCCCTCGGGCTCGGGGAAGTCGACCCTGATGCACATCCTCGGCTGTCTCGACCGCCCGACCCGCGGCCGCTTCCACCTCGCCGGCCGCGACGTCTCGTCGCTGCGCGACGCCCAGCTGGCGTCGCTGCGCAACGAGACGGTGGGCTTCGTCTTCCAGACCTTCAACCTGCTGCCCCGCGCGAGCGCGCTCCGCAACGTCGAGACCCCGCTGCTCTACGCCCGCGTGCCCCGCCGCGAGCGTCGCGCCCGGGCCCGCGTGGCCCTCGAGCGCGTCGGTCTGGGCGACCGCCTCGACCACCGATCGAGCGAGCTCTCGGGGGGCGAGCGCCAGCGGGTGGCGATCGCCCGGGCCCTCGTGAACACCCCGTCGCTCCTCCTCGCCGACGAACCCACGGGCAACCTCGACTCCCAGACGGGCGCTGGCATCCTCGCGCTCTTCGACGAGCTCCACCGCGCCGGGAATACCCTCCTCCTCGTGACCCACGAGGCCGAGGTCGCCGCTCGCGCCGAGCGACAGGTCGTGTTGCGAGACGGACGCATCCACGACTGAGACGGTCCCCGAAAACGCGACACCCGCCGCGGTCCGCGAGCGCAACGGGGGCACCGCGCCTCGTGCTGAGGCGCGTTGTCACGCTGCGTCGCGCCTTCGCGACCCTCGCGGCGCCCCGCCTGGTACGCTTCCTGCTCTCTCCCCTCGACGGATCCACTGGGAGGCCGGTCAGCGCGTATGGACGTTCGCGATCTCGTGGTGCCGATCGATTTTTCGGAGTGTTCCCGGGTGGCGATGGAGCGCGCCCACGCGCTGGCGAGCCGCTACGGCGCGCGGGTGCATCTGCTCCACGCCGTCTCCCCCCTGCCCTACCCCCCGGAGTTCGGCTATGGCACCCAGATCCTCGAGGACCTCGAGGAGCGGGCACGGCGGCTGCTCGCCCGGGCGGCGCGCGAGTTACGGGGACGCGGCGCCGACGTGGCCGAGCACCTGGTGGTCGGCCCCGCGGTGGAGGCGATCGTCCGCCTCGCCACCGACGTCGACGCCCAGCTCGTCGTGATGGGCACCCACGGCCACTCCGGGGTGAAGCAGCTCTTCCTGGGGAGCGTCGCGGCTCGCACCCTGCGGGTCGCGCCGTGTCCCGTCTGGACCTGCCGCGGGACCGACGCCACCCACGCCGAGCCCGTGCAACGCGTGCTGGTCCCGACGGATTTCTCCGCACACGCCGGCCACGCCCTCGACGTCGCGATCTCGCTCTGCGCCGATCTCGGTGCAGAGCTCGACCTGATCCACGTCTACCACAGCCCCCTCCCCCTCTTCGCCGAGATCCCGACGCGGGCGCAGCTGGAGCGCGGCTATCGCGACGCCGCCGAGCGCAAGCTCGCCGAGGCGGCGGAGCGGGTGCGGCGCGGCGACGTCCACGGCGCCGCGACCTTCCGGACCGGCCCGCCCGCGGCGGAGATCGCGGACTGCGCCGCGCAGCACGGCTCGGACCTCGTCGTCCTGGGCACCCGAGGCCACCGCGGTCTGCGCCGCGCCTTTCTCGGGAGCGTCGCGGAGCACGTCCTCCGCTCGGCACCCTGCTCGGTGCTGACCGTCACCCACGACCCCAGCGGCGAAGGCGACACACGTGGACGTCACCGCTGAACCGGTCCGGTCGGTCATGCAGGGAGACGTGCGCACGGTGGAGCCGACCGACCGGCTCGACCTCGCCAACGTCGTGATGAAGCTCGCCGGCATCCGGCACCTCCCCGTCGTCGACGAACGCGTCGTCGTCGGCATCGTGAGCCACCGCGACCTCTTGTCCGCCGCGGTCTCGAGCGCCCTCGAGGCGAGCGCCGGGGACGAGCTCCGGCTCCGCACCGTCCTGGTGGAGGACGTGATGACCCGCGACCCATACACGATCGGCCTGGACGCGACCCTGCGCGACGCGGCGACGCTGATGTTGCGGCACAAGATCGGCTGTCTGCCGGTGGTCGACGAGACCACGCGTCTCGTCGGCATGGTGAGCGAGACCGACCTCTTGCGCGGCGCCTATCGCCTCTGACGCCCATTCGGCCGCG
The DNA here is from genome assembly GCA_028284525.1 of Myxococcota bacterium. Lineage (GTDB taxonomy): Bacteria > Myxococcota_A > UBA9160 > UBA9160 > PR03 > JANQRO01. Next base: position 9,341 of record JANQRO010000584.1, read on the forward strand.
GCGTCTCCACCCCTGGGACGTGTTGCAGATCCAGCCCGACGCCCGGGGGTCGTCCGGAGCTCGGGTCGCGTTCCCCGATTCCGGCCCTGCCCGTCTCCCGGACAAATCCGCTCCGGTCCATACAGGAGTGTTTGGAAAGGTTGACAGCCGCGCGCCGACGTGTCAATACACTTGTGTATGGATCGGGTCGCACCGCGAACGCGACCCGGCGCCACCACCCGACACACGAGGTATTCCCCATGACCCGTCACCCGCGTCGCCCCGCACCCGTCACCCTCGCGCTCTGCGCCCTGCTCTTTCTCCCCGGCTGCTGGACCAAGACCGCCAACGAGATCATGACCCCCGATCCAGCCCCGGCCTCGGGGTTCATCTCGACACCGGGAGTGATGAAAGACACCCACGGCCTGGCGTTCTCGCGGGCCTGGAGTCGACCCGGGGTCTGGTTCAGCGACTACCAGACCATCCAGATCGCACCCGTCGACGTGACCCACCTGATCGAAATGAGCGACTGGCAGAAGGCGAGCCTGCAACGCTCCGACATCGAGCCGGAAGCCCAGAAGCTCGGGGTCGAGATGCAGAAGAAGTTCGAGGACGCCCTCCGCAAGGTCCCGGACGCACGTCTTCGGGTGGTCGATCAGCCCGGTGACGACACCGTGGTGGTCGAGCTCGCCATCGTGCACCTCGTGCCCAGCAAGGCCTGGCTCGGCACGGTGGGCCTCGCGGCCTGGGCGATGGGGCCGGTCGGCGTCATTCCCGGCGCGGCGGCCGCCACGGCCAACCAGGCCTCGCTGGCCTTCGAAGGGCGCGTTCGCGACGCCTCCAATCAGTCGATCTGGGGATTGATGGCCGACAACGAGAACGCCAAGACCCGCCCCCTCAACCTCGAGGCCGTCACCTGGTACGGCCACGCCCACGAGATCATCGACGTCTGGGCCCAGCAATTTGCCCAGATTGCCAACGGCCCGCCGGAGGTCCAGGTCGAGGACGACCAGTTCTTCACGCTGAAGCCGTGGTAGCGCGACGCGCGGCGACTGTCGCGCCCGCGCTCACGGCTCCTGGATCGAGACCACGTATTCCGCGAGCATCGTGCTGAGCAGCAGCGAGATCTGTCCGGCCTGGCGCTCGCCCGCGATGAGGTGCTCGCTCGTAAAGGCCACGCCCCAGACCGGCATCTCGCGCGCGCCGTGGGCGGCGACGTCTCGCCGGCCGTCGATCGTGGCCATCACCGCGGCAGGGTCGAGGGGCCCGCCAGCACGCGCGGCGAGGGTGGTGAGATCGGGTGGCGGCGTCGCGAGGGACGCCGCGACGGGGCCATCCCCCCGCCCCTCGGGCCCGTGACACGACGCGCAGTAGCGGAGGAAGAGCTCCTGCCCGGTGTCCGTCCGGCTCGCCTGGCTCCCGTCCGCCTCCGCCTCCTGGATCGATTCGAGGTACCGCGCCAGGGCCTCGATCTTGGCGTCGACGTCCCCATCGAAGAAGTCGCCCCAGAGCGGCATCTCGACATCGCGGTGGCCCTCGAAGTCGGAGCGGCCGTCGACCATGCGTCGCACCTCGGCCATGGGAAAGACGCCTGCGCGTCTCGCCGCGATGCGCGTGAGATCGGACGGCGGCGCCCGCAGCCCCTCGGCGATCGGCCCGCGGCCCCGCGCGTCGGTCCCGTGGCAGTCGATACAGTGCTCCGCAAAGAGCGCCGCGCCTCGTTCTGCCGACCGGCTCGCCGGGTCGGGCGCTCCGTCGCTGCAGCCGAGCCCGGTGGCGACGAACACGGCCACTGCGGCGCGCCCCAGCCACCCACGCCGGGTCGGCTCGACTCCTCCGATTCGCTGCCCGCTCACCGGTCCTCCCCCCGCGTTGCGTCGAGGGCGCCCGCCCGCCGGCCTCAGAGACGCCAGAGCTTCATTGCGGTCCCGCCGACGATCGCCTGGGCCTGCTCGACACTCGGACACGCGTCGAAGATGTCCCAGATCGATTGCTGGCAGTATCCGACGGTGCTCTCGGGGTGCGGGTAGTCGGAGCACCACATCACCTTGTCCCATCCGATGAGGTCCAGCTGACGCAGACCCGGCGGATCCTCCATGAACGTCGCGAAGCAGTTCTGGAACCAGTAGTGCGAGGGCGGCCGGGCGAGCTTCGGGTTCATCTCGCTCTCGAAGGCCGCGTAGACGCGGTCGCTGTCGTAGAGACAGGACGGCACCCAGGCGATCCCCCCCTCGGTGAAGACCACCCGCAGCTCGGGATGACGCTCGAGGATGCCCGAGAAGGCGAGGAGCGCGAAGAGCCGGCGATAGGGCTCGAAGGCGACGACGATCGTGGTGGCGAGGCCTCCGAGGCCACGGGCGTCGAAGGTCTCGCCGACGTGGAAGGAGAGCGGCAGCCCGCCCTCCTCGATCCCGTCCCACAGACCCTCCATCTTGCGCGAGTTGTAGTAGACGCCGGGGGGGAGCGTCGGGAGCATCACGCCTTTGAGCCCGAGCCCCTTGATCTTCTGCATTTCGTCGCGGGTGGCGTCCGGGTTCCAGTAGTTGAGCAGGCCCACGCCGTGGTAGCGGTCGGGGTGCGTGGCGCAGAACTTCGCGAGCAGCTCGTTGTAGGCGTCGAAACAGGCCTGGACGAACTCCCAGTCGCGATCGGGGCGCAACGACGCCTCGCCCGCCAGGAGGTTGCCCGCCTCGCGGGCGCCGCGACGCACCACGCCGAGCATGCGCTGCGGGAAGAGGATCTCCTTGTCGACGCGCTCGGCGTCGAGATCGCGCAGCCGGCGTTCCGGGTCCCACATGCCGGCCCGGCCCTCCACCAGCTTGCTCGGGAGGATCGGACTGTCGGTGGTGCGGCCGTCGATCTCGAAGTGGTAGCCCGACTCGTCGAAGTAGCCGCGCGGCGCACGATCCCGGTAGCGCTCGGGCATGCTGTCCGCGAAGGACTCGGGCTCGAGCCAGTGGCTGTCGGTGGACACGATGACCGTGCCCTCCGGGAGGGTGCGGGATGTGGGCGGGAGCTCCCGGTCGGTGGGCCAGGGGAGCGGTTGGTGGGTGTCGACGCGATCGCTCACGGGAGCCTCCTGACGAAAGGGGTGGGTGGGCAGACCCCGCCCGACGTGCGGGTGCCCGCCGGGACGCTAGACGCCCTCGGGACCCGGCGCATATGACGGGGGTCATACCCGCGGGTAGGGTGAACGAGGAGCGAGCGGAGGGGTCCCGTGCGGTGGGTGCGGAGCGAGGAGGATCGAACGGGCGGCGCACCTGGGGTCGCCTCGCTCGGTCGTCGGCCGGGGGGAGGCGCGGTTTCGCCCGGAATGACACAGGCGTTCGCTCGGCGTTCTGCGTCCACTAGAATCGGCGCCTCATCCGGAGGGAGCGGAAGAGATGATCGATCTGGGATCGGTCCGAGGCTGGGTGCGTGTGATCACAGCGTCCCTCGCGCTCGGGGGGATGGCCTGCTCGCAGGACCGCGAGGTGTTGGCCGTGGGATCGGGGGGAGTCCTCGGCAACTACACCTCCGTCGCCACCGCGATCGCCCGTGTGGTGAATCGGGCCGACGAAGGGCGCGGCGTCCGCCTCGAGAGCGCCCCCACGGCGGGGTCCATCGCGAACATCAACGCGGTGCTGTCTGGAGAGATGGCCTTCGGGCTGGCTCAGGCCGACCTCCAGTACGAGGCCGTCCGCGGGCTCGGTGCGTGGGAACACGTGGGCCCGAGATCGGAGCTCCGCGCGGTCTTCAGCCTCTATACCGAGGCGATCACCGTCGTGGCGACACCGGGCTCCGGCATTCGAGACACCTCGGACCTCCCGGGCAAGATCATCGACATCGGCCACCCGGACTCGGGAATCCGGCAGAGCGCGGTGGCCGTACTCTCTGCCGCGGCCCGGGACTGGCACACGAGATCGACCGTGTTCGAATCGTCCCCCGACGACCGAGCGAACATGTACCTCGGTGGGCAACTCGACGCTTTCTTTCACGTCGTCGGTCATCCCACGACCGACATCACCTTCGCGGTCAATTCCGTCCCGCGCGCCCGCTTGGTTCCGCTCGCCCATGTGGAGGAACTGCTGGCCGCCCACCCCTACTACGTGCGGTCGACGATCCCCGTCGCCCTCTACCCCGGCATCGAGAACGAAGCGGATGTCGAGACGGTCGGGGTCAAGGCCGTCCTCCTGACCTCGGCGGCCGTCCCGAAAGAGGTCGTGTATACCGTTGCGAAGGCCGTCTGCGAGCGCATCGAAACGCTGGGCGAGTTCGATCCGGTACTCAGAGACCTCACGATTCCCGATCTCCTCGAGGGAATGATCGCCCCGATCCACCCTGGCGCGCTCGACTACTATCGAGACGCGGGCCTCCAGCCGGGAACCTGAGCCAGCAAGACGCCAGCCGCGGCGGGTACCGGCCCGGCTCGACGCGGCCTGGGGTGGAGTGGCTCACCTGATCTCGCGATGTCAAAACACAGCGGATGGGAGTCTGGTCAATCTCGCCGTGCTTGGAAGCAACGCGCTTTTCTCCTCGAATCGCCCGCCACTGTTGGAGGCATCCTTCTACAGCGAGTGGTTGCTGGGGCTCTCGCAAACTCTTGATCTATCTCCGCGAGATCACCGGCCAGGTGTGGCGACGACGCGGACCTGGTGGTGGACCTGTAGACGAGCGACGCCTGGGGACCGGAGACGGGCGAGCTGGTCGCGACGCTCGAGGAGGCGGGCCTACACCTCGAGCTGCGTGGCACCGGGCTCATGGTGTCGGGCCCGAGCGACGCGAAGGGCCGAGTGCGTTGGAAGGCGGTGCGGCCTTCGGACACGCGCCAGACCCACGCGGAGATCTAGATCCCCTACGGCCCGGCTACGGCCCCTTCGGCTACGGTCTGATCGACGTCGCGGAGAGCCGGCAGTCCGGCAGGCTCCGCGGCGCGAGGGATTCGCCTCCTCCTGTGCGATCCTCTTGTCCTCCGCCGCGATCGAGGAGGCTGGAGAGATGCCCGAGACAGGCCCGAGCAAACGCGGCGCACGCGTTCGCGAGCTCGCCGCCGATGTGGATCGCGAGATCGCGAAGCTGCCGGGCGTCCGGAAGACGGACAAGGGGAGCTTTCGGATCGGGGCGAAGGTCTTCGTTCGGAACTCGATGGAGGCGGACGCGGTGGTGTACGGCTTCAAGCTCGGCCACGCCGCAGCGAAGGACGCGTGCGCAAAGCACGACTTCGTGCGCCCGATGAAGTTCGGCGGAATGGGCGCCAAGGGATGGGTCGAGGCGCTCCTTCGCCGAAGGCGGGATGTCGCCCCGCTCCTGGGGCTGCTCCACGCTTCGCGAGACCTCTACCCCCCTTCGCACAACGCCCGGTGATCGGTGTCCGCCCTAGGAGATCGTCGAAAGGGAGAACGAAGCCGTCACTCGGTGCGACCTGCGGGCACGCGTCAGACCCACGCCGAGCTCTAGCTCCACATCGCTTTTGCGGTCTCTGCGTCGCGCTGGGGAACGGTTCTGGCGTCAAACGCGTCGCACCCGGCACCTAGCCCCACCCCGGCCGCGTTCGTTGATTCTAGTCGAGAATTCGCAGCCACACGCTCGTGACGCAGCTTCTGCTCGCGGGGGAGGCGCCCCAGACGGTGGCGGAGCGGGTGGGCTCCACGGTCGAGACCATCATGAAGTACTACGCCCACGCGGTGCCGGGAGTGCAGCAGCGAGCCACCGAACGAGTTGCCGCGCTGCTTTTCGAAGGGCCGGCGTAGCCCTCGAATGAGCGGAACGGCCGGGGCGCTCTGGTTCCTCGGCCTGCTCGTCGTGGTCGGTGGTTGCGTCGGGCTCTTCCGCCTCGCCCGGCGCCCCGGTGAACCCGCCTCGCTCTGGGTTCCGGTCGCGCTCGCCCTCTGCGGCGCCGGCGGGTTCGGTCTGTGGCTGGCGATCGTGTTTGGCTCGGTCAGAGCGGGCTGGGGGCACTAGAGCCCTGGCGTATCGTCTGGTCCGTGGGCAACGAAACGGTCGGCTATGCCGCCCTCGCTCTCTCCTTCATCGCGTCGATCGTCCTTTGCGACCGGCTGATGCGAGGACCCGACAAGGGCCCCTGGTGGCTGTTCTGGGTCATCGCGGTGTGGATCCCATTCCTCGGCCCCTTCGCCTTTCTCGCTCTCTACAAGCCGCCGACGAGGCAGCCTGCCGAGCTCCAGGCCCCACCGAACGATGGCGATCCACTCGAGGCCCGACCGAGCGATGGCGATTCGTACGACGACTGAGGAGCGAGAGGCTCAACCACCAGGGCCTCACGCACTAACTCACGCACCGCGAGCTCTGCGTTCCACCAACCACTGGCGTAAGTGCTTGAATTGGGTGGCGACCCAGCCAGGATTCGAACCTGGGACCTCTTGCTCCGGAGGCAAGCGCTCTATCCAGCTGAGCTACTGGGCCTTGCTTTGAATTCAGGTAGTTAGCCCTCTGCCCCTCCCGCAGTCAACCCAACGATGGGCGAGTAGGATGCGAACCGCCTCACGAGTCCCCGAAGAGACCTTGTCCGAATGCACGATCACCAGCGCCTCCGGTGGGTGGATCTCGCCGGCTTTCTCCTCGAGGATCTCGATCTTTCTCTTGCGGAAGAAAGATCCCCTCGACCTCCGCCGCCTCGATCTGTCCGGAGCAGCTCACGAGGAGCAGGGCTGTGAGGAGACAGCTCGCTCTCATCGCGAGCCCGACCGTGAAGCCCGGGACACTCCGAGATTCGCGAGTGGGGTGAGGTCCATGGTCAGGCCTCCGTCGTGTTCCTCGATTCGGGAATCTTCCAGAGCAAGCTCCGGCTTTTCTTGTTGAAGCACTCTCGAACGTCGCCCGCAAGATGCATCCCGTTGGAAGTCCGACTCAGGAATCGCGCCCAACGTGTACCAACGCTCCTACTTCGTGCGGATCGCCCGCGGCGGAACAGTGCTCTCGCATCCAGCGCCGGAGGCGGGGGCTGAAGTAGTTCCCTTCCTCGCGCCACACCGCTTGGAAGCCCGGGTTCTGCATGAAATCGTGTATCAGCGTGCCGTAGTAGCCGGAGACGTAGCCTGACTCGATGATCCCTGGCGCTTCAAAATGGAGCATCATGTCGAACCGGTCGAGAAACTGGACGACCAGCAGCGTGAAGCGAAAGCGCTCGCCCGTAGGCAGGGTGTGATACTCGCTGCACCCCAGTTGAAACGTCGCCAGGTTGGTGTCTTCGAGGAGGTTCGCGGCGGCGAGATTCCAGGCGTTTGTGGCGCTTTCGAATGCGCGGGCGTTCTCGGCGATCGAGCTGCGGCGGATCTGCAACGCGAGGTAGAGCAAGGTCGCGATCACCGCCACACCGCCCACCAGCTCCCCGATCGCCCCGAGTTCCATGATGTCCATGAGATCTCCTCCTCCCGCGAATTCTACCGGCGGGGAGCGAGCCGAGACGCCTAGCGGTCCGCTGGAGTTCGGTTGCTGAAGAACATCTCGTCCGTAGCGCCCGGGTCCTCCGGCTGGTTTGTGACCAGTCCGTCGACGAAATCGCGGAACGAAGCGCCGTAGCTTTCCCGGTTCCCTGGCCACCAGGCCCGGACGTAGGGGAGTCGACAGGTCAGGGACAAGGTGTGCTCGAAGCCGGCCCAGACCTCATCGAGATAACCCTGGCGGCGCTGGTAGTACTGGTTCTCGAAATTTCTGAACACGCCGCGATACCACCAGGTGAGTCGGAGGTGTTCCGACGCCGCCAACGGTTGAGCGTCGTTCGATCGACACATGATCTCGGCGAAATCGCTGTCGAGGGCCATGAGGATCAGATTGTTCCCCGCCGTCGAGGTAGCTTCCTGGGTCGTGGCGGAGTGCATCGTCCGGGTGTTCTGGCGAATCTGCGCAGCGAGATAGCCGAGTGTCGCCACAACCGCGATCGCCCCACCGACCTCGCCCATGGCTCCAATGGCCTCCCAGTTCATGCGCCCACCCTTCGCGCTACGCCGCACTCCTGCTCCGCGAAGCGGACCGTTCGGGGCGTGAAGAGGATCCGGTATCGCTTCCACCAACGGTGGTAGAACTCGAAGGCGATGAACGCTCCAAGGTTGGCGAGTAGGGTGAGATCCATGACTAATCTCCGCCGGTTCGAGCCGTGGGCGTGGGCTCGTGGACCAATGTGGGAAAGATCTCCGGAGCTTCTGTTGTAGCGACTTGGCGATCTACGAAATCGACGAACTCTGGAGAGAATCGCGGCTTGTCCTGTGCCCACCAGCGGGCCATGCCCGGTGCGTGGAAGTAGAGCGGGATCTCTTGCGCCATCCGGTTCCAGACATTCTCCGCGAGTTGGCCCGCGAGGTGTTGGTGGTACGCGAAGTCGACTTGGACATAGAAGCCGGTCAGGTACGAGTTGAAGCGATGACGCTCTTGTGGCGTCAGCGAGTCCGCCTCCTCGCTTTGCACGCCCTTTCGGATGATGGCGGCCAGCTCGCTATCGGTCGCCGTGAGGAAGCTCGCTTCCACCTGGCCGGCGATCATCCCCTGTGCTGCGAGAAAACGGGTCGACTGCGCGTCTTGGCGGATCTGGACGGCGAGGTACGCCAGCGTCACCAGCATCGCGACGCCACTGATGAACTCTCCGAGATTCGCGAGTTGGGTGAGGTCCATGGTCAGGCCGCTCCGCTACCCGAAGCCGGGTTGGAGAACACGGGGACACCGGAACCGGAGGAGTCTTCAACGAACGCCTGAAAGGCCGAGCTGTAGGCGGGTCTTTGTTCCGTCCACCACGCCCGGGCGCCGGGGGTCCGAAAGATTCCTCTGATTCGTGCCGCCCAGGGGCCCCAGATGGCCTCGTCGAGCGAGCCGATCTCGTGTTGGTAGTGAAGGTTCTCAAAATTTCGGACGGCGCTCGTGAAGAGGAACGCCCACTGAATCCGCTGGTCGTCCGCGAGCCGGCTCGGGTCCTGCAACCCGTTGTGGAACAGCGCTGCAGTCGCCGGATCCGACCCGACGAGCCTGGTGAATTCGGCGACTGACGTGACGGCGGCCTGATAGGCAGCCGACCGCGCCGCTCGTGTGCCATGCCGCACCTGAATCGCCAGATAGACAAGGGTCGCGATCACCGCCACACCGCCCACCAGCTCCCCGATCGCCCCGAGTTCCATGATGTCCATGGGATCTCCTCCTTCACGGAAAGCGTATCGCGGGGAACCAACGGCCCAGCGGGGCGCTACGCCCCAAGCTCCTCGCGAACGCGCAGCCACTCCTGACACCCCCGCGTGGCCCACGTGTCGGCGTTGAGGCGGTCGGGGTGGAACTCCGCGGCGAGCCGGGCTTGCGTCCGGAGGCCTCCGGGCGGCTTTACCTTTCTTTACAGACGCGACACAGGGGAGCAACAGCGCCCGGGCATGCTCTGTCCCATGCGCTCCCACCGACTACGGGAGCCACAGGAGGCAGCCATGAGCGATTCGACACACGATGACACCGTCCACACCCCCGAGCCCGGGACGCCCGAGGCCGCCGGCCGGCGATACTCCCCGCTCGGCGTGCGGGTGATCCTGCTCGCCGGGGTGGCGGCACTGGGACTGGGGCTCGCCTATGCGATTCCCAGCTGGGCGAAGGCCGGCGGCTTTGGCTGGCGGGGCGACGGCGAGTTCATGGAGTTCATGATCGAGCGCAAGCTCCGCCACGTGGACGCGACGGACGCCCAACGCGAGGCGGTGCTCGCCATCGCCGCGGAGACGCGGGAGGCCCTCCTCGCGCTGCGCGGCGACGACGCCCCCCACGAGGCCTTCGTGGAGCAGCTGGTGGCCGACCCGGGCGATGCCGACGAGCTCGAGGCGCTCCGGCTCGCGGGGATCGATCGCTTCGACGAGGGCTCGCGCATCCTCGTGGACGCGCTGGCACGGGTGGCGGCGGTGCTGACCCCCGAGCAGCGCGAGACCCTCGCGGAGCTCCACCGCGAGCGTCGGGAACACCACCGGCGCTGGCACCACTAGGACGACGGCCCGGCTACCGTCCCGCGAATGGGCGCGACCCGCGTGCTCCTCGTCGAAGACGACACCCGGCTCGCCGAGATGCTCCTCGAGTATCTCGGCGAGCACGGGTTCGCGGTGACCCACCGCGACCGGGTCGCCGGCGCGTGGGCCGAGCTCGAGACGCGCCCGCCCGATGCGGTCCTCCTCGATGTCATGCTCCCCGACGGCGACGGCTTCGAGCTCTGTCGACGGATCCGCGCGGACTCGGATCTCCCGATCGTGATGATCACCGCGCGCGGGGACGAAACCGACCGCATCGTCGGGCTCGAGCTCGGCGCCGACGACTACCTCCCCAAGCCGTTCAATCCGCGGGAGCTCCTCGCGCGTCTGCGGGCGGTGCTGCGGCGCGCCGCGGGCGCCCGCGGCCAGAGCGGGGACGTGCTGCGTTTCGGCGCCCTCGAGATCGATCGCGGGGAGCGGGTGGCGCGGCTCGCGGGCGCCCGCTGCGATCTCACGAGTCACCAGTTCGAGCTACTCCGCGTGTTGGCCGAGCACGCGGGGCGCGCCCTCTCCCGCGAGCAGCTCTCCGAGCAGGTGCGCGGCGAAGCCTACGGGCCCTTCGACCGCAGCATCGACGTCCACATCTCGCGCATCCGCGCCGCGATCGAGACCGACCCGAAGCGCCCGGCACGGATCCAGACCGTGCGCGGTGTCGGCTACCTGTTTGCGCGTCTGGCCGGCGACGAGGCGGCGGGATGAGACGGCTCTACCTCCAGATCTATCTCGGCTTCCTCGCGATCCTCGTCGCCATCGTCATCGCCGCGGCGCTCCTGGGGGCGCTCCTCCACGACGGCGAACGACCCGGGCGCGCCTGGGCCCAGGGCTTTGCCGCGATCCTCGCGGACGACCTCCCGGCCGACGCCGACGCGGCGACCTTGCGGGCCACCCTCGAGGATCGCGCCGAGACGATGCAGCTCGACCTGGCGCTGTGGGACGCCTCCGGCCGGCGCCTCGCATCGACCGGCCCGGCCTGGCCCGACACCCCGCCCGATCCGGGTGCGCGGCCCCGGCGTCGCGCCGGGCCGCCGAGCCTGGTGGTGGCGCTGGAGGACGGCCGGGCTCTGGGCCTGCGCATCCGCGGCGACGCCCGCCGGCGCCTGGGCTTCTTCGCGGGCCTCTTCGTGGTGGCCGCGGTCGTCGCCGCCGGGGCCTACCCGCTGGCGCGGCGCCTCACCCGACGCCTCGAGCAGACCCGGCGCGGGCTCGAGGCCTTCGGCGCTGGGGACCTCGCCGCCCGCGTTCCGGTGCGGGGCAGGGACG
>JANQRO010000595.1 GCA_028284525.1 Myxococcota bacterium
ATCGAGCTCGAGGGCAACTACCGCGGCGGCCAGCACTCCGTCGACAACTACATCCGCCAGATCTCGCTGGCGAACCCCCACGCGGAGATCGTATTCGCACCGCCGATCACCTCGAATGACGGGGGGATGCAGGCCGAGGAGCAGTGGCTGCGCTTCCCCCGGGTCAGCGAGGAGCTCCCCGCCGAGACCGCCGAGATCAAACCCCACCCCTACGGTGTCGAGCTCGGCGTGCTGATGCAGATGTTTCGCGACACCAAGGCGCGCAACCTGCGCGGCGCGCTCCACACCGACTTCTCGAGGGTGTCGAGCCGGCTCGCCGAAGAGATCTGCACGAGCGCCCGGGTGGCGCCGAGCCGTCGCCCCGGCGAGGTCACCCGCGAGGAGGCGGAGCGGGTCCACAGCGCCATCCAGACCACCAAGATCATGTCGCCGCCGACGGACTGCATCGCGCCGATCGGCGAGGAGCTGATCGAGCGCGCGCTGCGCAGCGAGGTCGAGGCGGACTTCTTCGCCGCCTCGACGCGTCGCCCCACCGTCTATCGCGGAAACCCCTTCCTCGTCGAAGTGGGGCTGGCCTACGGCGGAAGCCTCGGCGCCGAGGACCCGATCACCCTCTACCGCTACGCCAACCGCGTCCCGCTCCAGTATCAGCAGGGCGCGTGTGCCATCACCAAGGCGGTGACCAGTACCGAGTGGAAGAGCTACGGCCTCCAGAAGCCCAAGGGCGCGCTGCCGATCGGGCCGATGCTTCTCATGGTGCACGTCGCGAGCGTCTGGGTGCCCTTCACCTCCGAGAGCAAGGAGGCGCTGGCGCACTACCCGGAGATCCTGAAGGAGCTCCGGCTGGGGCTGCAGGAGTGCGGCCGCAAGGTCGCCTCCCACATCCGGCGCCGGCGTCGCGAGGCCGACGAGGCCAAGAAGCGCAGCTACATCGAGAAGTACATTCCCCACGTCGCGATCGGTCTCCAGGAGATCCTGGGCTTCGACGACGCGGAACGCGACCGCACCGTCGCGACCCTGACGGACGTCCTCGAACGTTCGCGCAAGCTCTAGCGGGGGCGGACCATGGCAGCGCGCAAGAAGACCGCGAAGAAGTCGTCGGCCAAGAAAGCCGCGACCAAGACAACCGGCGCGAAGAAGAAGACCGCGGCCAAGACCAAGAAGACCGCGCGCAAGAAAGCGCCCTCGCGAAAACGAGACGTCGACGAGCGGATCGCCGCCACCGACGAAGAGACCGCCGGACACATCCTCGACACCGCCAAGCGTGTCCACGGGGTGATCCGCAAGGCCCAGCGCCCCGATCTACACCTCCCGGTGCGATCGCTCAGCAACGTCTCCTACGACGCGGGGCGCGGCTATCTCGAGATCGGCCGACAGCGCAAGACCCGGACGCTCTCGGTGAACACCGTCAAGAACTTCGCCCAGACCCTGCGGATGATGGCGCTCTCGAAAGAGCTGATCGAGAACAGCGACTTCGCGACCAAGCGAGAGGCCTACTACATCTCCAAGAACTGGGAAGAGTGCAAGTTCGACGAGCAGACCGAGTCGGACACGGTGATGGACGACATCGAGGCGCTCTTCAGCGTCGACCACGTCGCCCGCGAACAGCTGCGCTTCTACCCCGAAGAGCACGGCGGATCGGTGTCGGGGCCCCTCACCGTGGTCGACCGGGACGCCACCGGACGCGTGGCCCGCATCGACTGCACCGCCTTCGGGTCGGGGGCCTACTCGGTGCCCACCTCGGTGGAGGTGCTCGAGTTCGAGACCGACGCGGATTTTGTGCTGCTGATCGAGACCGGCGGCATGTTCCAACGTCTCCAGTCCCACCGCTTCTGGGAGCGCGCCAACTGCATCCTCGTCGAGATGGGGGGCGTGCCGACCCGGGCGGTGCGTCGCTTCGTCCGCCGGCTGGCCGACGAGCACGGTCTCCCGGTCTACGCCTTCGTCGACTGCGATCCCTACGGCATCGCCAACATCTACCGGACGATCAAGGTGGGCTCGGGCTCGGCGGCCCACATCAACCGCTTCTTCTGTGTCCCGACGGCGCGCTTCCTCGGTGTGACCCCCCAGGACATCGTCGACTTCGAGCTCCCGACCCACCCGCTCAAAGAGGTCGACGTCAAACGCGCCAAGGACGCGCTCAAGAACGACCCCTTCTTCCAGCGCCACAAGGAGTGGAGGAAGGCGCTCGAGCAGCTCATCAAGATGGGGGTGCGCGCCGAGCAGCAGGCGCTCGCCAAGTGGGGGCTCAACTACGTGATCGACGAGTACCTGCCGCGCAAGCTCGAGCGCGCCGATCGCTTCCTGCCCTAGCCCCTAGAAGTCCTCTTCGAGGTCCCACTCGTCCTCGACCTTGCTGTGGACGATGACGCAGGGCGCCCCGCAGTAGGTGCAGAACACCTCGTCCCCGAGACGCTCGTCCCCGCCGAGGGGCACGTCGGCCTGACAGACGGGACAGGTGAGCTCGTCCTGGCGCTCCATGCAGGGGGGATCGGCGCCGCGGCCACGCGAGCCGCTCAAGCGGGCGGGACG
>JANQRO010000106.1 GCA_028284525.1 Myxococcota bacterium
GGCGTTGCGCGCGGGTGCGCCGCGACCACCGAGGTGGCGAGCGCGGGGCTCGCACCGGCGACGGCCACCGGCCCGCCCACCCGCTCGTGGACCTTCTCGCGCTCCGCGGCCGCCTTCGCCTCGAGCCGCGCGGCGTGCTCGGCGAGGCGCTCGTTGCCGGTCGCCTCCGAGCGCGCACGGAACCGGGCGGCCTGCTCGCGGTAGCTCGCATCGGCCTCGAGGCGCTGGGTGAGCGCCGCGATCTGTTGGGGATCGTACTTGCCCGCGACGATGCTGCGCAGGTGTGCCGCGTCGATGTCGACGATCAGCCCGGACGCCACGCTCTGCCGGAGCTTCTGGTTGAGGGTCCGGACCTGGTCCTCACGGAGCGGCGTGACGTCGCCGGATCCCAGCAGCAGGTCGATCACCGCCGCCTTCTCGGCCTCGTAGATCTCGAGGGCGGCGGCCTCGGCCCCTTCGTCGCGGCGCTCCCGCGCCTCTTCGACGGCGCGCCACTCGTCGCGCAGTACCGTGTCCTTCAACAGGTAGGGGTCGCAGTGCGGATCCACGGCGTCGCCGTCCGCACCCGCGACTCCGGGGACGGCGAGATAGAGACCGAGGACGAGGCCCAAGGGGGCTAAGGCCTTCACACCACTCTCCACTGCGGGGAAATCGAAGGCTAGCCGTCCGTTCCAAACGGAACGATAGAAAGGGCGCGGCGAAGCCGGCGTGGCGGCGGGGCAACCGCCGCGCAACCGGTCGTCCCAACCTCCCGCGTTCCGCGGTTTCGTGACGGCGCTCACAGACCGGAACGGGCCCGACCCTGCGACGAAGCGGTGTGGAATTGCCGATTGCGGGCCTCCGCGGTCGGCGTGTCGATCGTCCTAGGCGTCGTCGTCCAGTAGCTCGGTGCCGCTCTCGCCGCCGCGTTTCGGGAGCGCGTCGTGCACGACGGTCCAGTCGGCGCGGGAGTCGTAGAAGACGTGGACGGCGGGCTCCCGATCGATCGCCCCGTGGAGCGAGGCGAGGGTGACGTCGATCATCTTGGGCGGGGTGCCGTCTTCGCCCTCGTGCCAGCAGAAGAGCTGCGAGCCACAGGTGCGACAGAACTGTCGGCGGCCGTGGTGCGAACTCTGGTAGGTGGTGAGCTCCCCCTCCCCTTCCTTGATGCGGAACTGCTCGGGGGGCACCGCGGTCCACGTGACAAAGCTCGCGCCGTGGGGCCGCCGGCACATCGAGCAGTGACAATGGCCGCAGAAGAGGGTGGGAAGATCGATCTCGAAGGCGACGGCGCCGCAGAAGCAGCTGCCGGTGACGCTCGCGTCGGCCATGAGGGTCCTCCTCGCGTGGGAGCGGGGCGCCGGAGGAGCGGTCGGCGCCCGTCCCCCGCGCAGAGGATACCGGGCACCCGACACCGCGCCTGCGACGCCCCCCCGTGGGCGCGCCCGGCGGCACACGGGAGCGACGCGCGCCCTCAGGCCTTCACCCGCATCTGCCCGAGGAAGTCCATCTTGCCGAGGTCCACGCCCTTCATGCGCAGGATCGCGTAGGTGGTGGTGGCGTGGAAGAAGAAGTTGGGCAGCGAGAACGACTGGATGAATCCCTCCGCAGTGAAAGGCACCTTGAAGTCGCCGAACTCGAAGCGCATGTCGTTGCCTTCGAGGGCATTGACCTCCTCCTCGCTCACCTTGCCGAGCCCGTCGTGGGCATTGCGGACGAGATCCTGGAGAGCGTCGTAGCTGATGTTCTCGTCCGGCGTGGGCGGCCCAAAGACGCCGGCCTTGATGCCCTCGATCGCGCCGAGCGAGTGATGGGCCACCGAGATCACCTGGAAGCTGAAGGGGAGCATGTCCTCGGCCAGCCGCGCCTGGACGATCTCGGCCAGGTCGATGCCGTTCTCTTTGGCGTGGTCCTTGCCCTTGTCGAGCACCACGGACGTCGAGGCGAGGATCTGCCGGAAGTTGTTGACGCTCAGGTCGTAGAGGGAAATCGCCATCTAGGGGTCTTCCTTGTGGGAGTGAGGGGTGGGCGCGCTGTGGATTGCCACAGACCCTACCGCATGCCGCGGGTCAGGCGTGAAGCGGTCCGAGGACGGGAGGGATCCACGCCCTCCGAGACAGACGACGGATCGCGCCCGGATCCCACCGGACCGTGCTCGATGGCGCGCCACGCGACGACACCGCGCGCTCGCCCCCGATCGCCCCGAACGCCGGCCTACCCCGCGCTGAGCTCGTCGGAGGCGAAGGGGGCGACGCCCGCTCCGCGGCGTTTAGCCCGCCGAGACCCCCTCCTCCCGTGGTACGCAGAGACGCTGTCGAGGTCGCGGAGGACGATCGCGCTGGACGCTGCCCCGCCCCGTGGTAGCCTGCGGCGCTCTTCCCGCGGAGGCTCTCCATGCGCTTGCTCCTCTCGTCGCTTCTCGTTTGCGCTTGTCTCGCCGGCGACTCGGCCCAGGCTCAGATCGACAACCTCCTCACCAACCCGGACTTCGACACCGACACGGCCGGTTGGAGCTGCGAGCAGGCCTCCGGGCCCTTCACCGTCGAGCCCGCCAATCGCCCCGAGGTCGAGTGCACCCGGGCGAGCGACGACGTCGATGGCCTTCCCGAATCGGGGTCGGGGGAGGTCAGCCTCGACGGCTTCTCCGACTCGTTGATCCGCGCGCAGATCGTGCAGTGCGTACCCGTGGAGGAGCTCCGACGCTATCTCGTGCGCGGCGCGCTGCGCCCCCTCTCGACCAATCGGCGATCCGGGCAGCTCGACTTCCGCTGGTACCGCGACCCCGGGTGCCAGGGAGTCGACCTCGGGTGGGACACGATCGGCGTCAACGGCTCCTCGACCTTCGAAGTGCTGGAAGACCACGTCTTCTCTCCCGTCGGCGCGGAGTCGGCGAAGTACACCGTGATCGCCTTCGCCCTCACCGACGAGCAACACCGCGTCCAGGTGGACGCCGCCCTGGTTCCCGAGCCGGGCGCCGCGGGACAGCTCGCCGCGCTGTTCGTGGCCGCTGCGACCCTCGCGCGGCGGCAGAGACGACGCGCAACACGGTAGGCTCTCCCGCATTCCCGAACCCCGCGCCGACAGACGCCGCGCCGCGGAGCGAGGAACTCCCATGACCGCCGTGACCGACTCCGAACAGCAGGCTTTTTTCGAGGCCGTCGACCAGGCCAGCCGCAAGGCGGTGTGGGCGGCGCTCGCCACGGTGTGCGAAGGCGAGCCCCGGGTGCGCCTCGTCCACCCGACCTGGGAGGGCCCGGTGCTGTGGTTCGCGACCGATCCGCGTTCGCCCAAAGCGGCACAGCTCCGCGCCACCCCGGCCGTCGACCTCCAGTGGCAGACCCGCGAGCCCGACTTCGTGCACATCCTGGCGCGGGGCGACGCCGAGTTCGTCGACGACCCGGCCACCCGCGAGCACGTCTGGAACCACCTCGACTACGACCTCGCCGCCTTCTGGAAGGGCGGCCCCTCGGATCCGACCTACGTCCCGGTGCGCATCCGACCGACCCGCGTCGAGCTCTCGGGGATGTTCGGGACGCAGGACAAACGAGTGTGGCGGAGCTAGCACACTTCGATCGAGCGTCTCGACCCGGTAGAAGCGACCGCGTAGAGCCGGGCGTGGCTTCCGCGCCCTGGGCCCCCCGATGCGCTCCGACTCCGACAGCGTGAATGGCGACCTCCGCCGCCGCGCGGTGATGGATACCGCCGCGATGGAGTGGACTCCGAGCCCGAGCGGCTACGTGTGGCGCAAGCGCGTGCACCTCGTCGGCGAGCCCGAGTCGGGCCAGGTGACCTCGGTGGTGCGCTACCGCCCAGGCGCCGCCTTTCCGGCGCACGATCACCCCGAGGGCGAAGAGATCCTGGTCCTCGACGGTGTCTTCTCCGACGAACACGGCGACTGGCCGACGGGGACCCACCTCCTCAACCCCGAAGGCTTCCACCACACGCCCTACTCCGAGACGGGCTGTCTGCTCTTCGTGAAGCTCCGCCAGTACGCCGGGGCCGACCGTCCCTACCGCAAGACCCGCGTCGGCGACCTCGCGTGGCAGCCGAGCGAGCGCTCCGGGGTCGCGGAAAAGCCCCTCTACGCCGAGCCCGCGTTTCCCGACACTACGCGTCTCGAACGTTGGGCCGCCGGCGCCGCGCCGGGCCCCCTCGCCTGCCCGGGAGGGCTCGAGCTCTTCGTCCTGGAGGGCGCCGTCGAAGACACGCACGGCGCGTATGCAGCCGGCACCTGGCTGCGTCTCCCCGACGGCGATGCCCTCGACGCCCGCTCACCCGCGGGCTGCCTCCTCTACGTCAAGGCCGGGGGCGTCGCGTCGCTGCGCAGCGCGCACTGAGCACCCCACACGTCGAAGCCCACTGAGCCCACGATACGATCCCCCCACAGGAGGGACCGCTATGGGCATCTTGGAACACGGGGCGATCGGGGAGTTCGTCGACCAGCGGCGTGAGGCGGGTCGCTAGTCATGGACCTCACTCAGCTCGCCAATCTCGGAGAATTCGTCGGCGGCGTCGCCGTCCTGGTGACGCTCCTCTATCTCACGTACCAGCTCCGCGAGACCAACCGCTCGACGCGGGTCGCCACCTTGTGCGCGATGTCCGAGGCGAGCGCGAGCCTTGCGGACATGCTCGCCGCCGACCCGGAGGTCTCGCGGGTCTTCCTGGCGGGCAGCCGGGACACCGCCGACCTGACACCCGATGAGCGGGACCGCTTCCACTTCCTGATGCTCGGCGCCGCGCGTCGTATGGAGAGCGTCCATATCCGAATGGATGGACACGGGATCCCGACCGATGACCGCGCCGGCTACCACGAGAGCGGGCTCTCCCTGTTGGCGATGCCCGGAAGCCTCAAGTGGTGGTCCCGCCACCGTTCGCGCTTCAACCCGAGCTTCGGCGAGTGGGTCGATACGGAGCTGGCGCGGCGTGGGCGCTCGGAGACGGACGCGGTCTAAGCGCTCCGCGTTCGCCGAGCCCGGGCTCTTGCCCGGGCGCGCGCTCGGGAACCGACCCCGCAAAGGGCGAAGAACGCGGCGGACAGCAACGAAGACGAACCCGGCTCGGGAACCATCATCCACGCGCCGTTCCCTCCGACCAGACCGATGTCGGTGCCAAGCTGCGTGGATTCGTCCTCGACGAAACGAAGCCCCCGGTCGAACCCGCCCGCTGTGGTGCGCGACACGATCTCGTGGGTTTGAACGAGCGAACCATCGAGGATCTGCATCACCTGCGCGAAGAGGGCCCAGGTGGTGATGTCTCCGTTGGCGTCCGTGCCCACGAGGAAGCTGAAGTCGGTGTCGATCGTCGGATCGATCGTCTGGCGTCCGTCGTCGAGTTCGTAGTCGATGACATCGGCGGTCACGTCGGTGGCGGCGAGATTCGGGGCGAGCGGCAATGCGAAGGTGACCGAGCCGCTCACACGCATCATCGTGTCGAAGGTGCCGGCCGGAGGTTCTTCGTCGGTGATGGAGTCGAAAGGGTTGCCCGTGTATTCGTAGACCGCCTGGCCGCGGGCCGCCATCGGGTGCCCCATCAACACGCCCAGGCTGCACGCGACGATCCAAACAGCGCTCCGCATGGCTCCTCCGAATCCCGCCCCGCCCAACGAACCCATGGTGGCATGGGCGATGTTGGCGCTGCAACGCAGCGACCCGGATGCGCGACGGCGCTTGCGGAGCGCGACCCGGGCCGCATCGGTTGCGGGGACGCGGTCCGATCGAGGCTTTCTGCGGGATTGCCCGGGAGCGCCGCGATGGTCGCTAGCGCGCGCCCGGCCGGGACGGCGGCAGCGCCCACTGCGGCGGCGCGGGGCGGCGCCAGGGACGCGGCCGATAGGTACGTCGGCCCGGCGAGAAGACGTCGTGGGGGAGCTCGCGACCGATGCGGGTGTTGCGGCGGATGATGGTGGAGAGCCGCGTCCTCTCGACGCTGGCGATCTCGCGGGGCGTGAGGACCCGGGTGTACCAGTAGCGGTCGCCGTCGCGGAGGCCGACGAACTGATCGATCAGGATCTCGCTCCCGAGGGCGCCGAGGTGCGACCCGCGCCGGGGGCGCTCGCTGAGACAGCCCACCCACATGTCGACGTCGTCCGGGTGGTCGTAGGCGGCGGCGAGGCGCGCGGCGACCCGGGGGTCGTTGGCGATCTCGTCGAAGCTCCGGGCTCGCGGCATCCCGAACGCTTCGCGGGCGTCGTTGTAGCTCGGGAGGCCGTGGTCGCGCCCGCGCTGGATGTTGAGCGCGGCGAGGTCGAAGCCGGGCCCCCCACCCCCGAACAGGAAGTTCCGCACGTCGTCGATCACCAGCAAGTCGATGCGCTGATGCCGCTGCGCGGCGAGGCCGCGCAGGAGCGGCTCGATCCCGCCTTCCTCGGTGATCCGCTCCGGCGAGAAGAAGGCGTGGCGCAAGGCGAGGTGGCCCGCCGGAATCTCGTGTCCGTAGCGGTCGATGCGGAGGAGCTGCGGGCTGAGCGCGCTGTGGCCAAAGCGGTACGCGGCCGCGGAGAACGCGTTCGTGATGCTGGGGTCGACCGCGGAGTCGTAGCCGCGATAACGCGGGATCGCTCCGCGGCCGAGGAGGGCCGGGAGGAACTCCCGGTAGGTGATCACCTGCATCTGGGCGCCGACCAGCTGACGCGCCTTCTGGTAGAGACGCTCGCCGTCCCAGTGCGGATGGCGTCGCGCGAGCACGCGCACGAGCCGGTTGTGCTCGCGGACGAAGAGCGTGTGCATCGCGGCGAGACCCGCCTGTTCGTTGGCCCGGACGTCGCCCGCGAGAAAGAGGTCGCTTCCGGACCCTCCGGCGTTGGGCAAACCCGCTTCGTTGTAGGGCAGCAGGTTGCCCGCACTCGTCTTGAGACGCCCCGACCCGTCGAGGGTGCGCAGCGCTGCGGCCCGCTCTTCGTCGGAGCCGTAGACGTTCGAGGCGTCGATGTAGCTCGTGATCTCGTTCAGCTGTTGGCGGGGCACCATCGGAACCCCGCCGTCCTCGCCGTAGATCGAGCGGTTGAAAGGGAGCTCCATCTCGCCCGTGGCGTCCGGGTCGAAGAAGGGGTCGCCCATCGGCACCGGGATCGGCGCGGGCTCCGCGGGCTTCACCCCTTCGCTGAGGCTCAGGTCGTGGTCGAGGAACTGACCCCACTGCCACAGCATGTCGGTGGTGCCGAGGGTGTTCTCCACCGAACGGTGCTGCGCCATCGCGGCGTTGCTGATCGTGCGCGGACCCGGCCGGTGCGCACCGGCGAGGCTCGACTCGCCGTCGCCGTAGTCCGAGGGGAAGAGCCGCAGCAGCGGCGTGAAGGCGGCCCCGCGATCGGGATGAGTGGGGTGGTTGCCCGACCCGTCGTAGCTCCGCGCGTCCCGCGGCGGCCGCGGCAACGGCGAATGCCGATGTCGTCCGGGCCCCTTCCCCTCGCGCTCGATCCCGCGCACCGGTGAATCGGGTTTCGCGCCGAACCTGTCGGGGGCGGCGTGCGCCGTGGTCGCGACGAGCAAGAACGCGGCCAGCGAAGCCGCGGTGGGGCGCTGCACAGGTCGAGTCTCCGCTTCGGCGAGCCCTCGTCAGGTAACCGCCAGGTCGAAGTGAACCTAGCATGAGGGGAATTCAACCCAACCAAAACACGCGAGGCGCACCTTTGTCGTGTTTCGCGTGGCGAAAAAGCGTCGCGGGCCCGGGCGGGTGCCGAGGGCCGTTGCGCATCCCCTGCGCATCGCCGGCGACGGCGCGAGGGCGCCGGCGACGGCGGGCGACGGCAGCCTCTCCGGGCTTCAGGGAGTGAGGGCCAACGCGAAGGAGCTGGTACGAAGAGCGCGGGCGATCGCGTACCTCGCATGCGTGTTCGACACCCTGCAGTTCTCGTTCGAGACCCGGAACGAAGGTCTGAACCAGTACGACCTGCGCGCCGCGACGCTGCAGTCCATCTCCCAACCCTCGCTCGCGAACCCATCCAGGGACCACGAGCCGAGCCAACCGGCGGGACTCGCCCCGGGTGGGCCCCGCCCCTCATCCCCCTGATACCCTGGCTCGATGGTCACGGCACTCCGGCGCGCGCTCGTGAGCGACGGCGAGCTCAGCTATCGCCAGGGAGCCGCCTCCGTCCTGGCGGCTGGGGTGCTCTTCAGCATTACCGCCATCTTGTTCCGCGGGCTGGAGGGCGCCACCGACTGGCAGTTCCTCACCGTGCGCGGCGGGTCGACGGCGTTGGTCCTCCTGGGGGTCGTGTGGGTGCGGCGCAAGACGCGACCGGTGGCTTGGGGCGACGTCACGGGCCGCACTTTCGTGGCGGGCCTCCTGCTCGCCGGGATGTCGATGCTCTTCATCCTCGCGCTGGCCCGCACGACGGCGGCGCTCACGATCTTCCTGCTGGCCGCCGCCCCCTTCTTTGGCGCGTTCTTCGGGCGTGTGGTGCTGGGGGAACGCGTCCCGGTGGTGACCGCCGGGGCCATGGCCGTCGCCGCCGCGGGCGTGGCGACGATGGTGGGCTCGGGCATCGACGCCGGGCAGACGAGCGGGGTCCTCCTCGCCGCGGCGATTCCCATCATGCTGGGGCTCTACAACGTCTTGATCCGCTCCGGCGGCGCCCAGGCCGACCCCGTGCTCCCCGCCATCGTGGCCGGGGCGATTCTCCTCGTCGCGGCGGGCGCGGTATCGCTCGCCACGGCCGGGCTCGCGCTGAGCCTCCGGGACGTCCTGCTCGCCTTTGGCTCCGGAGGCATCGCCCTGGGCATCGGCATTCCGCTCTACAACGTGGGCCACCGCTCGGTGCCCACCGCCCAGGTGTCCCTGCTCAACCTCTCCGAGATCGTCCTCACACCCTTGTGGGTGTGGATCTGGCCGGGCGAGGTGCCGAGTGCGGGAACCTTGTTGGGCGGAGCGGTGGTGCTCACCGCTGTCGTGTTTCTCGTGATCGCCTCTGACCGGGCGTCTCGTAGAGCGGTTGCGGAGATCGCGTAGCCGCGCAGGATCGCAGGCGCCGACCCGCAACTGCTCCGCACGGGGCCGGGTGCGTCGGCGCTACGCGCCGCCCCCACCCTTCATTCGGTACCGGAAATCGCAGAACTGAGCGCCCTTCATGATGGTCTGGGGACGGTTCATCTCCACCTCGGATCCGCCGACCTCTTCGATGTGTAGATCCATCTCGCACGTCAGCACGGCCCCCAGCTCGGGCTCGCCCAGCTGGTGGAAGAACTCGGCATAGCGACACCCGTTGATGTGGAACTCCAGGGCGTCGGCTTCACGCTTGGTGAACTCGACGTCGACCGCGTCCGCCACGCGGTCGGTGAGCGCGGACGAGATCGCTTCCCATTTCTGACGGGGGGTGCCCGGCGTGTCTTCTCCGATCTTGTGGTGGACCTCCCGGGACCACGCCCGCAGTGCAGGGAGCGCGATCTCGTTGGCGCGTTCCTCGCCGAGCTCGGCGCGGAACGCCCGCAAGACCGGCGTCAACACCTGCGCCTGGATCTTCACCAGCTCGAGCAGCGAGATGTCGGTGCCTGCGAAGAGCGGCGAGAACAGATCCGCTTCGCTTTGGTGGAGGCCCGTCTTGAACTCGTCGATCTCTGCCATGAGAGACTCCTTCTCGAGGGAGGGGGGTGAGACCCACATAGCGAACGGTACCACGAGGCATCTGCAACACGGCCGGCGCGGAGCAGCGACGGCGCCCCCCCTCATGTCCGACATGCGCGCGTGGCGGGCCTTGCGGAGCAGCTGGTTCGACGCGCCGTTTCGCGACGAGGCCGACCGCATCGGTGCGAGCGACACGATCGACCCGATTCGATCCTTCGAGCGCCGAGGGGAGTGACACCCCGCGGCGCGCCAGCGAGGCCTAGGCCATCGCCTTCGCCAGCTCCGGCCCGAGGCCTAGGCCATCGCCTTCGCCAGCTCCGGCGCCAGCGGGAGCCGGCGCACCCGCACCCCCGTGGCCGCGTACACGGCGTTGGCCAGCGCCGGGGCGATGGTCGGGATGCCCATCTCCCCCGCCCCCTCCGGCGGCGCGGAGCTCTCGACCACCTCGACCTCGACCTCCGGCGCCGCGGCCATCGGGAGGAGTGGGTAGTCGGGGAAGTTCGATTGCTCGACCCTCCCGTTCTGCACGGTGATCCGGAGGTGCAGGGCGGCCGAGAGGCCATCGATGGTGCCGCTGATGATCTGGGCTTCGAGGCCCGAGGGATTCACCACGCGGCCGACATCGACCACGGCGACACAGCGGTGGATCTGGAGCTCGCCGCCCGGGGCCGAGACCTCCACGGCGTGAGCCGCGTAGGCGCCGAAGACGAAGCTGCTCGCCAAGCCGATGCCGTGCCCCTTCGGGAGCTCGCGGCCGTAGCCCACGTTGGCGGCGGCGCGCTGGAGCACCTCCCGCACCCGCCCGGTCTGGTACTTGGGGCCGCCGTGATCGCGGTAGTCGAGCTCGCGGTCGTCGCCGAGGAGCGCCAGGCGGAAGGCCAGCGGGTCTTGCCCGGTGGCCGCGGCGATCTCGTCGAAGAAGCTCTGCACGGCGAAGGTGCAGAAGGTGGGCTGCGGGCCCCGCCAGAAGCCGCGGGCGAGCCCGCACTCGATGGGGAGGAACTCGGCCTCGTAGTGGTCGATGCACCCGGCCGGCGCGGCGTCGGGGACGAGACACGCGATCCAGGACGGGGCGCGGCCCCGCGCCACCTGGAGATCGGTCGCGGCGCTGCGATACGACCACCCGGCCAGCGTCCCGTCTTCGGCCAGGCCCGCGGTGATGCGCTGCACCCCCGCCGGTCGGTAGAAATCATTCCGCATGTCGTCTTCGCGGGTCCACACGAGCTTCACCGGCCGCTTCACCCGTTGGGCGATCAGCACCGCCTCGGCGGTGACGTCGTGCTGCAGCCGCCGGCCAAAACCCCCGCCCGAGCGCGGCAGGTGGAAC
>JANQRO010000036.1 GCA_028284525.1 Myxococcota bacterium
GACCGGGGTCGCGCGGTGGGGGTTCGCCGCGCAGCCACTCCACTCCCCAGGACGTCAGCAGCAGCGCCAGGTAGACGAGGGCGATGCGCCGACCGGTCATCGGTCCGGCGCACGACCCGCCACGCGCGGAAGCCTCCGGATGTCCTCGGGGTCGGCGCGCAGCACCGTGAGCGCTCCGATTCGGCTCACCGCGCCGGTCACTTCGACGGGCTCGGCCACCACGTCCAGGATCTCGCGGTGGATCGAGCGTCCGTCTCGACCGACCAGGAGCAGGTGGCGCTCCCGCCCGTCGCCGTCGCGCACGACGAGTACCGGCGGGGTCCCGCTGCTGATACAGCGCACGGCGCAGGCGCGGTGCACGGTGCCCGTGTCGGGGTTCATCACCCCGAAATAGCACTTGCTGTCGACGATCTGCCCGACCAGGGTGTGGTCCCCCAGCTCGACGACCGGCTCCTCGGGGAGCGTCGGCCCGGCGCCGGCACCGTGCACCGTCCCCGGGACGACGTCGATCATCGCGGTGCCGTCGCGGTAGAGGAGCCACCCGCGGAGCCTTACGAAACTCCCGTCGTGGGCACCGATCAGATCGCGGGCGCCGAACTTCGTGCCGGCGCGGGTCAAGGGGAAGGAGAGCAGCGTCGAGGCACCCGGGTCGCCGCCCGGCGCGGCGACGACGAGGCGGGGCACCGGCTCGAGACGCGCCCAGCCCACGAACTCGCGCTCGACGCCGAACTCGAAGGTCTTGGCGGCGAAGGGCCCCTGGAGCAGCGCGCCCGCGGTCGCCACGCAGGCCGCGGCCGCGGCGACGACCCCCACGACCCAGCGGGTGCGCCGCGCGAAGCCCGCCGGCGCGTCGTCGTGATAGCCGACGTAGAACTCGTCGCGGTCCACTAGCGGGCTCCCTCGGGCGCGGGGATCGGGGTCGGCGTCACGGGGGTGCCGGGCGGCAGCGGAACCGGGTCCACCCAGACCCGTCCCTCGACGATGCGCGTTCGGAAGGGGGGCACCCGCTCGGTGAAGGGCTCGGGGCTACGCCCGGAGGCGGGATCGTACTGGTACCCGTGCCAGGGGCAGGTGACACAGCCGTCGACGATCTTGCCCTCGCCGAGCGGCCCGTTCTGGTGCTGACACACGTTCGAGATCGCCGACACCACGCCGCCGTAGCGGAACACGGCGACGCGCTCGCCGCCGGCGACGACGATCCGCGCGCGCTCCGTCGGGATCTCGGCGACCGGACCGGCGTCGATCCACCCGTCTTCGCCGGGAGATCCGGGCGTGTCGGCCTTCGTCTCGCGGAGCGCGGCGGCCCCGTGGAGCCCCGCCACGGTCGCGACGCCGAGGGCGAGGAGCAGCGGGAACACCGGGTGGAGCTCCGACTGCAACACACCCAAGGCGACGTGTGCGACGAGCAGCACGTAGGCCCCATACACCGCCATGTGGAGCGTCTTCCACACCGGTGCGCTCAGCTGGTGCAGCCAGAAGTCGTGGCTCGTGGCGGCCATCAGGAAGAGGATCGCCAGGGCCGCGAGGCCCAGCGGCTGGAAGGGCAGGTCGCTCACTCCGTCGAGGGAGGCGTGGGTCGAGAGCACGCTGACCAGCGGGTTCAGGTCGCCCAGGGCGTGGAACTGCAAGGTGGAGAGCACCCCGTGGAGGGCGCCGAGGGCGAAGGTCGCGACCCCCAGGTGTCGCCGGTTGTAGAGGAGGGGGAGCAGTCGCGGGTCGAGCCGACACAGCGGCCCGATGCAGAGCGCGAGGTGGAGCAGCACGAAGGCGCCCGTGCCCGACGCGCGAATCAGCAGGGTCTCGATCGTGACGTCCGGATGGACCCGACCGCCGATCGTCAGAAAGAGGACCAGGTACGCGACGATCCCCGCGACGAGGACCGCGTCGTAGCGTTTCTTCT
The DNA here is from genome assembly GCA_028284525.1 of Myxococcota bacterium. Classification (GTDB taxonomy): domain Bacteria; phylum Myxococcota_A; class UBA9160; order UBA9160; family PR03; genus JANQRO01. The sequence continues at coordinate 1,901 of JANQRO010000036.1, forward strand.
GACGGTTCCACTGGACGGCGCGGTAGCCCTGGCCCATCAGCGGGGCTCCGCGGGCGGCCGAAGCCCGGCGCGCGCCACCGTCGTGTCGTGGGCCACGCTGTAGAGCAGCAGCGCGCCCCCGGGCGCCGGGAGGGCGAAGAACTGGGGCTCCCGACCGCGCAGCGGCCCCAGGAGCGTCGCCCGCTCGGGGAAGGTCTCGACCGCCGCCTCCGAGGGAAGCCAGTAGACCAGGAGGTCGGGATGTCGGAGCGGAGCGCGGGGTGCGAGCTCGACCCAGGTCGTCGGCCCGTCGGCAAAGCGTCGCGTCTGGACATCCAGATCTGCCCACAGGTCCGGGATCTCGTCGAGGAGCACGGCGTCGGGACCGGGCGTCGTTGCGCGAAGCGCGGCCGGGAGGACCTCCATGCGCGCTTCGGGGCGACGCGCGCCGAGCGCCACGGCGAGCAGCAGCGGCGCGGCAGCGACGATCGCAAACGCGGCGAGACGGTGGCGCCGTCGCAGCGCCGCGATCACCGCGCCACCGCCGCGTCGCGGTGCGCGGTGCGCTCCGCGCTGGGGCCGCCCCGAAGCCACGCGCGTGCCAGCAGGGGCCACAACGCCACCACACCGGGGGTCCCCAGCAGGCGGAAGCCCCAGGTCGTCGGCCCGGCCTGTGGGTCGAGACGCCGCAGGCCGCGCAGGTGGAAGGCCACGGCGAAGGCGGCGCCGAGGGCGAGGTAGAGGCCTAGCGCCCGCACGACCGCCACGGCCCAGAACGGCGCCGCGCCGACGCCGTAGGCGAGGTCGAGTCCAGTCTCCATGGCTCTCTACGATGCCGAACCCGGCGCGCTGTTCCACGGCCCGCGGACCCGGTGCGGCCCGGGCCGGGGGGCGGGGGAGGTACCATCCCGCCGCGATGTCCCGGGTCGCTGCACATGCCCGCGCTCTCGTCCGGCTCGCGCTGGTCGGTGCGACGACCCTCGGCCTCGCCACCGTGGGGTTGGGGGTTCGGGCGCTTCGCCCCGTGGCGCCCCGGCGGCTGCGCCGCGCCGAGCTCCGGGTGGCATCGCAGTGGGGTGCCGTGCTGGTGCGCATCCTCGGCGTGCGGGTCGCGACGACCGGAGCGCCGCCACCCGCTCCCGCCCTCCTCGTCGCGAACCACCTGAGCTACGTCGACATCCTGGTGCTCCTGCGCTCCTGCCCGGCGGTCTTCGTGGCCCGGGCGGACATGGCGGGATGGCCCGGCCTGGGCTCGCTGGCGCGCCTCGCCGGCACGCACTTCGTCGACCGCACTCGAAGACGCGACCTCCCGCGGGTGATCGACGCCATCGCGGGGACGCTGCGGGAGGGATCCTCGGTGGTCTTCTTCCCGGAAGGCACGAGCAGCGGGGGCGAAGAGGTGTTGCCCTTCCACGCCCCGCTCTTCGAGGCGTCGATCCGCAGCGGAGTGCCGATCTCGGTCGCGTCGATCCGCTACGCCGTCGAGGGCAGCACCGCGGCGGCGTCCGAGCGGGTGTGCTGGTGGGGCACGATGACCTTCCCCGACCATGTCTACCGGCTGCTCCAGCTCCGGCGGGTCGAGGCCACCCTGCGATTCGGGGATCTGCAGCTGCGCGACGCCCAGCGCGACGGCCTCGCCCGCGCCGCGCGGGACGCCGTGGTGGAGCTCTTCGGCCGCGACGCGCCCGCATCCTCCGGCAGAGTTGGAACCCCGCGCCGGAATCTGGCATCTATCACGCGATGAGCGAAGTGAAGCGTCTCGCCGAGCACTGCGCCGCGCAGCTCGACGACGCGCGGGCGTTGGTGGACCGGATTCCCGAGACGGTCTACGCCGTCACCGACGGCGTCGGGATGCAGCTCCGCCACTGTCTCGACTGCGTCGCGTGCTTCGTGCAGGGCGTCGCGAACGGGCGGGTCGACTACGACCGGCGCGAGCGCGATGCCCGCACCGAGGTCGATCCCCGCTACGGCGCCGATCAGCTCGCCGAGGCCGCGCGGCGGCTACGCGACGAGGTGACGGGGATGGACGACCGCGACCTCCTGGTGCGGATGGACGAGCCCGGGGTCGCCGCCGACGAAGGGTGGCAGCGCTCCAGCACCGCGCGCGAGCTGCGCTTTCTCGCCACCCACACGCTCCACCACTTCGCCCTGATCTCGCTCCTGCTGCGGGAGCGCGGGAT
>JANQRO010000038.1 GCA_028284525.1 Myxococcota bacterium
CTCGGTGAGCCCGCTCTCCAGCCCGGGGAAGTCGATCACGAGACGCGGCGGGTCGCTCAGCGAGAAATGCCGGACGGCGTCGATCGCTCCGTCGGCCCAGATCTCGACCACGGTGCCATCCGTCTGACCCTGCACGCCGATGCGGAGCAGGGCGTTGGCGGGGCGCGTATTCGCCCCACCGACCACCGGGGAGAGTACGAGCAGGAGCGAAGCAGCCAGGGCGAGGCGCTGCGCGAGACGGGGGGTGCGCGGCACGGATCCTCCGGGAGCCTGTCGCCGCCGGGGCATTCCGGTCGGCGCGCCGTTGGAGCCGGCAGAACGTAGCGACAAGTCCGAGGTATTTCTCGCTGCGCAGCGCGGCCGCAGCGGCCACCAAAGGGCCCGGACGTTGTCGGGGTTTCGGGGAGACGCGGTGCCGGACGCGGGGCGCCGAGGGTCTCGGCGTCCCCCGCGTCCGGCGCGGAAGACGCGGGCTAGAGCAGCTTCGCGTAGTCGTCGAGGACGGGCATGACGTCGCCCTCGGGCTTGGGCGGCAGGCCCAGCACGACCCGGTTCATCCCGAGGTCTTCCATCTGCTTGATGGCGTCGGCGCCGCCACCGGCGCCGTAGAAGGCGCCGAGCTCGATGGTGGAGATGTCCCGGCCGGCGTCCTTGCACGCCACCTTCAGCTGCTCGATCCCGCCGGCGATGTCGTGCATGCCACCGATCGGCATCCAGCCGTCACAGAACTCGACGATGTGCGCCAACGTCTTCGGGCCCGCGGCGCCGCCCATGATGATCGGCGGGTGGGGCTTCTGGGCGGGCTTGGGCCAGGCCCAGCTCTCCTCGAGGCTCACCCCGCTGCCGCCGGAGTAGGACGCTTCGTCCTTCGTCCAGATCTCCCTCATCATCAGACAGTACTCGCGCAGGAGATCGCGGCGCTCTTTGAACTCGAGGCCGTGGTTGCGCATCTCTTCCTTGCACCAGCCGTAGCCGACGCCGAACAGGAAGCGACCCTTGGAGAGGTGGTCGACGCTCGCCACCTCTTTGGCCAGCCAGATCGGATCGCGCTGGGCCACGAGACAGATCCCGGTGCCGAGCTTCAGGTTCTCGGTCACGGCGGCGCAGGCCGAGAGCGCGCAGAACTGATCGATGGTGCGCCAGTACTCCTCCGGCAGCGGCGGCGCGTTCTTCATGCCGCCCCAGGGCGTCTCGCGGCTGGTGGGGATGTGGCTGTGCTCGGGGAACCACAGCGATTCGAAGCCCCGCTCCTCCGCGGCCTTCGCCAGGGGGATCGGTTGAATCGACTTGTCGGTCGGGAAGATCATGACGCCGATGTCCAAGGTGGACTCCTTTCGAAGAGGGGGGGTCGGGACGCTCGTCCGGCGCGAGCGTAGCGCGGTCGGCGGCGGGGAGTGATCGCGCCGGACGGCCCGGGTCGGGGTGCCGAGTCTAGGACGCGAGCCGCCCCGGGCGGCTGGCCTCGACGGGCGCGAGAAACTCCTCGATCGCGCGGGCGACCGCCTCGGGTTGGTCTTCGCAGACGAACACGCCCGCGTCGGGAATCTCGACGAGGCGCGCGTCGGCCAGCGCCTCGACCAGCCCCGCGGCGAGACGCATCGGGAAGAAGTGGTTCTCCGGCGCCCAGAGCACCAGCGACGGCCCCTCGAAGGCCCCGAGCTCGCGGGCCACCTCCAGGGTGTGCTCCGGCTTGACGCTGCGCAGAAACTTCCCGAGGTCGCGGCGCACCCCGGCGCTGTGGGCGGCCGGCCGCACGAAGGCATCCGCGACCGCACGGGGCATTGGCCGCTGGGTGAGCCACCCGAAGGCGATCGGGAGCCGACGCAGCGGCGGCGCGACCCACATCGACTTTGCGAGCAACGCCATCAGCCCCGGTACCCGCGGTGCCCACGAGAGGTAGGAGAACATCGCCGGCGGGAACACCTCGAAGGCGTCGCAGGGGGTGAGGACGATGCGCCCCACCCGGGCGGCGTGGCGGGCGGCGACGAGCTGCACGACGGCCCCGCCGCTGTCGTTCCCCACGAGGGTGACGTCGCACAGGTCGAGGGCCTCGAGGGTGTCGGCGACGAGTCGCGCGACACCGGGCACCGAGAGATCGGCGTCGGGGCGCATCGGCGTCGGGTGGGCGCCCAGCGGCCAGTCCGGCACCACGCAGCGGCGCCGCGTAGCGAGGGCCGGCGCGACCTCTCGCCAGAGGAGACCGTTGGCGAAGATGCCGTGGACGAAGACCACCGGCGCCTCTTCCGACGCCTCCGCTCCGCGGAACTCGCGGTAGTGGATCGTCCCGCTCGCGAGCTCGACCGTACCCTGATGGCTCTCCATGGCGATTCTCCCCAGCGCGCGTCCCGGAGGATCGCGCGTTCGCGCCTCGCCACCATTACCTCGGAGGTAATGTCCGGTCCGCGGCCGCGCCCTACCCTCGCGGCGTGAGCCGCCGCCCCGCACGCCCCGCCCACGCCTCACCCGTCGGCACCCTGCTGCGCCACTGGCGCCGCCGCCGCGGGATGAGCCAGCTCGACCTGGCCCTGGCCGCGGAGGTGTCGACCCGGCACCTGAGCTTTGTCGAGACCGGACGCTCCACCCCGAGCCACCAGATGGTGCTGCGGCTCTCCGAGGTCCTCGACGTCCCGCTGCGCGAGCGCAACGCTCTCCTCCACGCGGCGGGGCTGGCCCACGCCTATGGCGAGCACCCCCTCGACGCCCCGGCGCTCGCCACCGCCTCCCGGGTACTGGACCTCGCCCTGGATCACCACGAGCCCTACCCCGCCGTGGTGGTCGACCGCCAGTGGAACCTCACGCGCTTCAACACGGCGGCGCAGCGTTGGATCCAGCTCTTCGTCGAGCCGGGGGCCCTCGACGACCCCCGTCTCCACAACACGGTGCGGCTCACCTTCGACCCCCGCGGCCTGCGCCCGGCGATCCAGAACTGGGAGGAGGTGGCCACGGCGATCGTGCAGCGACTCCATCGCGAGCTGCTCCACGATCCCTCGGAGGGGCTGCGCGTGCTCCTCGACGACGTGTGCGCCTCCGGGGTCCCCGAATCGTGGCGGTCCCCCGACTGGAGCCACAGCCCGGAGCCGCTGATCCCCCTGGAGCTGCGTCACGAGCACGCCGCGCTGCGTCTCGTGTCGACGATCACGACCCTCGGAACGCCCCTCGACGTCACGCTCCAGGAGCTGCGCATCGAGTCGTTCTATCCCGCCGACCCCGAGAGCGAGACCGCCCTGCGCAGCCTCGCCGCGGCCGCCGAGACGGCCGCGCGCTAGGCGACACGTCGTCGCGGAGGGGAAGGGCTAGCGCTCGCGATCCGTGCCCTCTCGGGCCGCGACGCTCGCAACCCGGACTCGTTCGGCCGGGATCGCGAGCTGCTCGAGGAGGTAACGCCGAAACGCCACGGTGTAGGGCTGGGCGTCGACGGCCACCCGCATACAGGCGAGCCACGCGTCGCGCTCGGCGCCGTCCACGCGGAGGTGGGCGTGGGCCGCGGGAATCGCGATGGGCCCGTAGGCCTCGCGGTAGCGCGGGGGGCCGCCCAGCCAGCCACAGAGAAAGCGGGCGAGTTTGTCGCGTGCGACGCGCAGGTCGGCGGGATGCATCGCGCGGATGAGCACCGCCTCGGGGCGCCGTGTCATCTCGTCGTAGAAGGCGTCGACGAGACGGCGAATCCCCGCTTCTCCGCCGGCAGCGCGGAACGACGCGTCGCCCTCTCCGAAGACCGGCTCCACGGCTCAGACGCCGGCCGCGGCGCGCCCGGCGGCGCGACCGAAGACCGCCCCGGCGCACAGACCCGAGCCGCCGGGGTAGGTGTGGCGAAAGAGACCGCCCACGAGCTCCCCCGCAGCGTAGAGCCCGGGGATCGCGCGGCCGTCGTCGCGGAGCACGGCGGCGTCGGGGTCCACGCGTAGCCCGCCGTAGGTGAAGGTGACGCCACATGTCACCCGGTAGGCGCAAAACGGGGGCTCGGAGAGCGGGAGCGCCCAGTGGCTCTTGGGCAGCGCGAGCCCCGTCGTCGCACAGCCGTCCTTGCGCGTCGGGTCGAAGGGGCGGTCTCCGCGAACCGATGCGTTGTACGCCTCCAGGGTCGTCAGCGCGGCGTCGGCGTCGACGCCCTCGAGCCGTCGGGCCAGCACATCGAGCCGGTCGGCCTCCACCCGGGTGGCGCCGGGCATGTCGTACTCGGCGTAGAGCAGCTCGGTGACCTGGGCGTCGAAGAGCTGCCACGCGAACCCGCCGGGCTGTCGCAGCACCTCGCGACCGTACTGGGCGTAGGTGTAGTTGCGGAAGTCGGCGCCCTCGTCGACGAAGCGCTCGCCCCGCGCGTTCAGCATCACGCCGAAGGGGTAGCTGATCTTTCGAAAGTCCTTGCGGGCGCGGTGGGGGATCGGCGAGTCGGCGAAGGACGGCGTGGCGACGTCCATACACACGGCGTGACAGGCGGAGAAGTCCCCGGCGCGCGCCGCTCCGATCCCGAGGGCCATGCGCAACCCGTCGCCCCGGTTGAGGGGCGTGCCGCGCACGACCGCGGCGCGCCACTCGGGGCCGAGGTGTTCGGCGCGCAGCGACGCATCCGCCTCGAAGCCCCCACTCGCCAACACCACCGCGTCGCCGCGCAGGGTCTCGCCCCCCTCGAGCCGCACGCCGGAGACCCGCTCGGCGTCGCCGAGCAGTTCGACCACGCGACAGCCCGTGCGGATCTCGGTGCCGCCGCGCTCGGCGATCGCGCGCTCCGCCTGCACCAATCCCTCCCCCTCGCCCCGCGCCGCCAGCGTGAGGCCCCCCCAAAAGCGGTGGCGACCGTCGCGGACGAAGCTCTGGCGGGCGTAGATCGGCTCGACCGGGAGACCCGCATCGACCAGCCACGCGACCGTCTCGTAGGACGTGTCGACGAGCTTCCTCTGGAGCGGGTCCAGGGTCGGGTCGGGATCGCCTCGTTTCAGGTCGGCGGCGAACTGCTCGCGGGGATAGGCGCCGAAGTCGCTGTCCGCGATGCGCGGGTCGTCGCAGCCGCCGAGGAGCGCGCGGATCGCGTCGCCGTCGGGATAGGCGAAACGCATCGCCCCCGCGGTGTAGCGGCTGTTGCCGCCGAAGTGCTCGTCGCCCCCGGCCTCGAGCACGGTGACCCGCGCACCGACCCCGGCGGCGGCGATCGCCGCACACAGCGCCGCGTTGCCGCTGCCGACGACCAGGACCTCGGCGGGCACCGCTAGAGGGAGGGGTTGTCGAGGGGGAGCCCGAGCCGCACCCGGCCGTCGAGCCCCCCGTTCAGATCCCAGCTGTGGGTCATGTGCCGGGTCGCGGTACACAGGTCGCGGTAGGTGCGCGCCACGGGGTTCTTCATGTACACCCCGCGTCCGCCTTCGGCCTCCCAGATCAGGTTCGCCGCGTCGAAGGCCAGCTGACCCGCCATCGCCCCGGCGGCCCGGAACTTGGTGCGTTCGGCGTCTCCCGGCAGCCGATCGCTCGAGACGATCTCCATGATCTCGTCGCAGTTGCGGTGGAGAAGCGCCTTCGCGGCGTCCACCGACATCGCGGCGCGGGAGAGCCGCACGTGCTGGGTGGGCTGGTCGAGATGCGCCTGGCCCGACATCAGCGCCACCCGGCTCTTGGCGTGCTCGGTGTAGTCGCTCACCAGGCCGGCGGCCATGCCCACCGAGGCGCTCGAGATGAGCAGCCCGAAGGTGGCGTAGCTCGGCGAGCGGTAGAGCGCGGCGCGGTGGAGCTTGCGCCCCGGGCTCTCGCCGCCCTTGAGGTGACGGATCGGCAGGGTCCGATGGGTCGGGATGAAGAGATCGTCGGCGCGGATGTCGTGGCTCCCCGACCCGCGCAGCCCCATCGCGTCCCAGGTGTCGAGGATCTCGTACGCCGATTTGGGTGCGAGGAAGTAGCGCTCCTCGGGCTCCTGGCCGTCGCGCTCGACCAGCCCCGACAGGATCGTCCAGTCGCAGGCGTCGACCCCACTTACGAAGGGCCACTGTCCCGAGAGGCGGTAGCCCCCGCGCACCTTGGTGGCCGTGCCGAGGTGGGGGATCAGGATGCCGGCGATCAGGGCCTGTGGGTCGTCGCCCCAGATCTCCTCCTGCGCCCGCTCCGGCCATTGGGCCACCATGAAGTTGTGGCCGATGTACTGGGCCAGACACCACGCCGTCGATCCACAGCCACTCCCCACCGCGTTCAGGATGTCGACCATGCCGGAGAAGTGCGCTTCGGCTCCTCCGTAGTGGGCGGGCTGGAGGACGCGCGCGACGCCGCTCTGGCGCAGGTCGTCCCGGGTCTCGTCGGGGAGATGGCCGAGCGCGTCACAGCGGGCCGCGCGCTCGCGGAGGACCGGGATCAGCTTGTGCGCGCGTTCGACCAGGGTCTCGCGATCCATCGGATCCCTCCACTCCGGGGCGAGGGTACCCGAGGCGCTAGGGTCGTGGCGTCGCGTCGTCGGGGTCGGCCTCGTCGGTCGCCGGGGCGACCGCTTCCGCCGGAGCCAGGGGTTCGCCCAGCCAGCGCGCGTCCTGCTGGGCGAGATCCCAGGGCGCATCGGCCACTTCGACCGCGACCACGCCGACGCCGAGGGCGACGAGGGCCGCGCCGGCCAGGGCCGTGAGGAGCACACGACGCGCCCAGGGCCGCCGCGGGGCAGCAGGCGGCGGCACGGCGAGGAGCTCGGTGTGTTCGGGGGCGCGGGCGAAGACCTGCCGCGTCGCGAGCCATTCGGCGACGTCGCGCTCGACCCGCTCGGAGGCGGCTGCGCCGATCCAGCGCTCGAGCTCGGAGCGCACCGCCGCGGCGTCCAGGGGCCGCCGACCGGGCTTCGCCCGCAGACACCGTGTCACCGTGCGCGCGAGGGCGCGGGGACAGCCCGGCGCGGCGCGACGCAGCGGGGCACAGGCCCCCGCCTCGATCGAGCGCAGCAGCGACGCCCCCGCCTCGTCGGGGTCGGCGGCGAAGGGCACGTGGCCCGCGAGGAGTTCGTAGATCAGCACGCCCCAGGAGAAGAGGTCGCTGCGCGCGTCGGGGCGCTCGCCGCGGAGCTGTTCGGGCGACATGTAGGGCGGGGTCCCGACCGCGTGGCCGACTTCGGTGAGGGCCGGGCCACCCCCCGCGTCGAGGGCGATCCCGAAGTCGGTGATCTTCACCTCCCCGAGCCGACTCACCAGCACGTTGGCGGGCTTGAGGTCGCGGTGGACGATCCCGCGTTTGTGGATCGCCTCGACCCCGCGGATCGTCTGGAGGGCGATCGCTCCGGCCACCGCGGCGTCGACGGGCGCCACGGCCTCGACCACCCGCTCCAGGTCGCCTCCGTTCACGAACTCCTGGGCGATGTAGCGATCGCCGCGCCAGTCGAAACAGTCGTACACCGCCACCACGTTCTGGTGGTGCACCTCGCCCGCGCTCTTCGCCTCGCGGGCGAAGCGCTCGGCGGCGTTCGGGTCGCGCCCGAGGTCGCGGTGCAGACGTTTCAGCACCACGTCGCGGTCGAGGGCCGGCTGGCGCGCGAGAAAGAGCACGCCCATCCCACCCTCGCCGAGCTCGGAGCGGATCTCGTAGGACCCGATCGTCTTGGGCAGACGCGCGCTCACGCGGGTTCAGGCGTCGTCGACCACGTAGGTCTTGGGCGCCGTCTTGCGCTTCTCGATCACGAGCTGGAAGCCGCACTCGCCGAGCTCGAGACGGTCGCCGTGTTTGAGCTCGCAGGACTGCACCTGGCTGCCGTTGACGAAGGTGCCGTTGGTGCTGTTCATGTCGCGCACCCGGAACCCGTCGGCCACGAACTCGAGCGCGGCGTGCTGCTTCGAGAGCG
>JANQRO010000046.1 GCA_028284525.1 Myxococcota bacterium
CGACGAGTGTCGACGGCGTCGTCGCCGCGACCGTCGAGCGCTTCGGCCGTCTCGATTGCGCCTTCAACAACGCCGGCTGGGAGGGGCGCGCGGGGCCGCTGGAGGAGGATCTCGAGGACGATTGGGCGCGCATGATCGACGTGAAGCTCGGCGGGGTGTGGCGCGGCCTCCGGGCCGAGCTGCGCCAGATGCGCGCCCAGGGCGGCGGGAGCGTGGTGAACATGGCGGGCAGCTGGGGCCTCGTGGGCTTCCCGCACTACGCGTCGTATTGCGCCGCGGCCCACGGCATCGTCGGCCTCACCCGCGCCGCGGCCCTCGAGGTGGCCGGTGCCGGGATCCGCGTGAACGCGGTGTGTCCGGGCGCCGTCGACGCGCCGATGCTCGACCGGATGGTGGGCGGCGACGCCGCACTGAAGGAGCAGTTCGCCGCCGGTCTCGCCATCGGCCGGCTCTGCAGCGAAGACGACGTGGCGGAGGCGGTGGTGTGGCTCTGCTCGCCGCGCAGCGCCTATGTGAACGGCGCCGCGCTGCCCCTCGACGGCGGCGGCTAGAGCGTCACCAGCCCGCGCTCCGCGCCAGACCCCCACGCCGCTAGGCCGGTGGCGTCGCGTCCCGCGCCAGGACGGCACCGAGCAGGACGTTGCCCCCGGCTTCGAGGTCGGCTCGGGTCGCGCTCTCGGCCTCGTTGTGGCTGAGCCCTCCGAGACACGGCACGAAGATCATCGCCGCCGGCGCCACCCGCGAGACATACACCGAGTCGTGTCCGGCGCCGCTCACGATGTCGCGGTGCCGATACCCGCAGGCCGCCGCGGCGCCGCGCACCGCCGCGACGCAATCGGCATCGAAGACGATCGGCGGCGAGTCCCAGACGCGCTCGAGGGTTCCGGTGGTCCCCCGGGCGCGGCAGGTCGTGTCCATGAGCTCCCGGAGCGCGCCCTCCATGGCGTCGAGGGTCGCGGGATCCGGGTGACGCAGGTCGACGCTCGCCGACACCTCCCCGGGCACGGTATTCCGGCTCTCGGGCTCTGAGGCGAGGACGCCGATCGTCCCGCGCGCGTCCTCGCCAAAGCGCTCGAGTCCGTCGTAGAAGGCCGAGATCACCTCGGCCGCACTGCGCGCGGGGTCGCGCCGAGCGGCCATCGGCGTGGTCCCCGCGTGACAGGCCTCGCCCGACAAGCAGAGGTCGTACCAGCGCATCCCCTGGACACCGGTGACGACCCCGATCTGCTGGGTTTCGTCCTCGAGGACCGGGCCCTGCTCGATGTGGGCCTCGAAGGCACCGTGCACGGGGAAGGCTCGCGCCTCCTCGTCGCCCAGGTATCCGATGCGCGCGAGCTCGTCGCCGAAGCGCAACCCATCGGCGTCCCGGGCCGCGTGGGCTTCGTCCAGCGTGAACACACCGGCCCAGACCCCCGACCCGATCATCGCCGGGGCGAAGCGCGCCCCCTCCTCGTTGGTCCAGACGACGACCTCGACGGGTCCCTCGGTTTCGACGTCGGCGTCGTTCAGGGTGCGCACCACCTCGAGCCCGGCGAGCACCCCGTAGACCCCGTCGAACTTCCCCCCGGTCGGTTGGGTGTCCAGATGCGACCCCATCAGGATGGGTGGTCGCTCCGGGTCGCGGCCCGGCCGGCGGGCGAAGAGATTCCCCATGCGATCCACGCGCACGGCGAGACCGGCGGCCCGATACCAGACGCCGAAGAGATCGCGACCGACGCGGTCGAGGTCACTCAGGGCGAGCCGGTTGCAGCCCCCAGCCGGCGTGGCGCCGATCTCGGCCATCGCCATCAGGCTCGTCCAGAGCCGCTCGCCGTCGACGCACAGATCGCTCGCGTGGCTCACCGCTGGCTCCTGCCGGCCTCGGCCCGCAGCGCCGCGGCCGGCGATACGGTAGCAATGGGGCGACGGCGACCCGACACGAACCCATTCGAAGGCGGCTCCATGGAACTCGAAGCACCGCAACTCGTCTCCGCAGCGCTGCGGGAGGGCGCCGAGGCGGTGCTCCGCGGTGGGCGCTGCCGCGCCTGCGGGCATGTCTTCTTCCCGCCCTACAGCTACGGGTGCGAGCGCTGCGGCGCGGAGTCCGACCAGCTCGAGGACATCGAGCTCCCCGCCCTGGGGCGTTCCGCCGCGCGTGCGGTAGACGCACGCCGCCGCCCGGACCCGCCCGGTG
>JANQRO010000058.1 GCA_028284525.1 Myxococcota bacterium
TCGCCTTCGGGCCAAAGGCCGTGAAGAGCGGCTGGTAGACGGCGCCGAGACGCCAGGTGCCGAGGATCGTCGCGACCAGCTCGGGCACCCGCGGGAGCAATCCCGACACCCGGTCGCCGGGCTCGACGCCCCGAGCGGCGAGCAGGTTGGCGACCCGGGCCGACCACGCCGCCAGCTCCTCGAAGCTGTAGCTTCGCAGCTCCCCATCGCTCGCCACGCTGCGCAACGCGAGTCGTCCTCCGCCCGCGTAGCGGTCGCAGCACTCGACACAGACGTTCAGCCCGGTGTCGAGGTCACCCGCGAAGGCGTCGGTGAGAGAGGTCGCATCGAAGCCGTCGTAGAACGGGCGATAGTCGGGCCGATCGGACACGTGGGCTCTCTCCCTGCAGATGGCAGCGCCGGGGCGCACAAGGTGCGGCGTCGGTGCACACCGCGCAACGCGCCCCGGGTGCTCTCACGGCGGGACCGGCCTACCCGGCGGGGTCGGCGTACCATCCGGTGCCCACGGAGGAGAAGCCATGCCCCAGCAACTGCGTTCGAAGGTGACCGCGGGAGGCCAGCTCGAGCTGTCCCTGGTCGAGGTGGAGCGACCGAGCCCCGCCGCCGACGAGGTGCTGATCCGGGTGGAGGCGGCGCCGATCAACCCCTCGGACCTCGGTGTATTGCTGGCCTTTGCCGACGTGGCGACGGCCCGTGCCAGCGGCTCGGGGGCTGGGACGGTCGTCACCGCGGACATCGACGAGCGCGTCTTCCGCACCCTGGGGGCGCGCGTGGACAAGTCGCTTCCCACCGGCAACGAGGGCGCCGGGGTGGTGGTCGAGGCCGGGAGCGATCCCGAGGCGCAGGCCCTCGTCGGCAAGACCGTCGCCACCTGGGGCGGCTCGATGTACGCCCACTGGAAGACCCAGAAGGCCGACCAGTGTCTGGCCCTGCACGAGGGCACCCGCGCGGAAGAGGGCGCGTCCTGCTTCGTCAACCCGCTCACCGTGCTGGGGATGCTCGGCACGATGCGCCGCGAGGGTCACAGCGCGCTGGTCCACACCGCCGCCGCCTCGAACCTCGGCCAGATGTTGGTGAAGGCCTGTGCCAACCAGGACGTCCCCCTCGTGAACATCGTCCGCAAGGCGGAGCACGCGGCGCTCCTCCGAGGACTGGGCGCGAAACACGTGTGCGACTCGAGCGCCCCCTCGTTTCGAGACGACCTGGTGGCGTCCCTCACCGAGACCGGCGCCACCCTGGGCTACGACGCCATCGGCGGGGGGCGGATGGCGGGACAGATCCTCGCTGCGATGGAGGCCGCCTGTCTCGCCCGGGGCGCGAGCGTCGGCCGCTACGGATCGACGACCCACAAGCAGGTGTACATCTACGGCGGGCTCGACCGCGGCCCCACCACCTTCGAGCGCTCGTTCGGCCTCGCCTGGGGGCTCGGCGGGTGGCTCCTGCCGAACTACCTCGCGGACGTCGGCCCCGACGAGGCGCGCCGTATGCGCGAGCAGGTGGCCGACGAGATCAAGACCACCTTCGCGAGCCACTACACCCGCCGCATCGGCCTCGCCGAGGCGCTCGACGTCGAGACGCTACGCGCCTACGCCAGGCAGGCGACGGGGGAGAAGGTGCTGATCACACCGCAGACGGGCGCCGCGTAACGCGGCCCCGTCGACTACCGGGTCGCGATGGCTCGAGAGCGCTAGGGGGTCAACGCGCTCCCGAGGATCGCCTCGGTCTCGGCTCTCGCCGAGTGGTACGACGCCAGGGCG
>JANQRO010000075.1 GCA_028284525.1 Myxococcota bacterium
CGACTCGCGCCACCTCCTCGTTGGCCTGGAGCTGCTTGATGGTGCTCGCGGTGACGGTCCCGATCACCTCGCCGAGGGTCGCTCCCCGACGGTGGCGGATCGCTTGGGCCCGGGCGGGCTGGGGGGTGTCGCCCCGCAAGAGCGCGAAGCCCAGATCGGCCTTCCCGATGCCCGCCGGGCGCAGCGCCACCGAGCCGGAGACCCCCAACGCGAGTTCGTAGAGGGCGGCCGGGTCGCCCCGCACCAGCTCGAGCTCCAGCTCCGAGATCGGCGCGCTCCCTCGGGCGGTGCGCACCTCACCTTCGTCGAGCTCGCACAGCGCCTCGTTGCCATCCCATTCGACGCGTCGCGTCGTGCGGCGGAACTCGGTCTCCACCACGCCCGCGAGACCCTCGCTGCGGGCCGCCTCCTCCACGACGGCGCGCAGACCCGGGTCGGAGATCGTCTGGAGCTCCGGTGCTTCCCCGGCCACCGGGGCCTCGAGTTCGGTGCGGTGAAAAAGACCCGCCTGTGCCGCGCCACGGGTCTTGAGGGTCTGGACGTAACGGCGGCCCGCGCTGCGGACGCGCAGGGCGATCCCGCGCTCGGCCAGCGCGAGGCTCGGGGTGTCGAAGTAGACCGAGCGCAGCGTCCGGGTCACCGCCCGGCCCACGGCGCGTTCGGCCACAAAGGGATGACGCCGCAGCGGACCGATCTGGTCCGGCGGGACGACGAGCTTGAGCTCGATCTCCTTGACGCTGGAGCGCTGCGCCTGGGGGGGGTCCGGGGAGGCCATCAGGTTCTCGATCGGAAGGCTAGGCCAAATCCTTTGGGGTGAGGACCCGCGGCGGGTCCGATCGCGACGCGGGCTCAGGGGGCGCTCCGCGCTTGTGCACGGCGGTCCTACGCGAGCTCTCTGGGCGTCAGGAAGCGCAACAGATCCGCGCGCCCCACGACGAGCTCGTCCCAGGGATCGGCGAGCTGCAGGGTGGCGAGACCCGCCGTCGGGTACTTGGCGCGCATCGTGTCGAGGTTGCGGTTGAAGGGGTCCTCGCGAGCCAGGGCCCCCGCGAGTTGGGCCACGCCGGGGTTGTGGCCGACGAGCAGGGCGTTCTCGACGCGGCGCGGGAGCGCCCGCAAGCACTCGAGCAGGGCGCCCGGACTCGCCAGGTAGAGACGCTCGTCGACCACGAGCTCCAGCTGGTGCTCGGAGGGCAGTTCCCGGGCCACGCGCTCCCACGTCTCGCGGGCGCGGCGCGCTGACGAGCAGAGCACGCGGGTCGGGAGGTCTCCGCGTGCGGCGAGGTAGCGGCCGATCGCCCCCGCCGCCGCCTCCCCCCGCGCGTTCAGTGGACGCTCGTGGTCGTCCTGGTCCGGATCGGCCCAGCTCGACTTGGCGTGGCGGAGGAGATCGAGCTGCACGGTGTCGCCTCGAGGGTCGGGGGCGGGGCGCGGTGGGGCCGACGCGGGCGAGGGCCCAGACCCCGGCATAGACTTAGCTCAGTCCAGTCCACCGGAGGTGTTCTCATGCGGACCTTCTTCCGCGGCGCGAATCTGCTCGACGGCACGAACCCGGCGCGAGCCGACGTGACGGTCGTCCTCGAGGACGAACGCATCACCCACGTGGCCGGCCCCGGAGACGCCCCGGCGCCCCAGCCCACGCCCGAGGACCAGGTCTTCGAGGTCGCGGGCAAGACCCTGATGCCGGGCATGGTCTTCTGCCACTTCCACCCGGCCTACGACAACGTCGCGAACCTGACGGACATCGACCTCAAGCACCCGCCTACCTACCTCACGCTGGTCGCCGCGAAGAACGCCGAGCTCCTGCTGCACTCGGGCTACACCGGCTCGGTGGGCGCGGGCGCCGCCAACTTCATCGAGGTACAGCTCCGCAACGCCGTGGAGAAGGGTCTGATCCAAGGCCCGCGGATCACCGCGTGTGGGCGCGACGTCGTCACCACAGGGGACTCGGTCGACATGCACCCCGACTGGTGGAGCCTCAAGATGAGCGGGCTGGCGCGGATCTGCGACGGCCCCGACGAGTTTCGCAAGGCGGTGCGCGAAGAGATCAAGAACGGCGTCGACATCGTGAAGCTCTACGTCACCGGCGGCCACGGTCTGCCCCTCGACTACGAGGTGATGAGCATGACCGAGGCCGAGCTCGAGGCCGCGGTCGAAGCGGCCCACGAGCGCGGCAAGAAGATCCGGGGCCACATCATCAACAAGCGAGGCATCCTGGCCTCTGCACGCGCCGGGCTCGACATCATCGACCACTGCGACGGTCTCGACGAGGAGGCGGTGGACGTCGTGGCCGAGTGCGGTAGCTACGTCGCGCCGAGCCTCTACTTCTCGTGGAACATCCTCGACGACAAGAAGCGCAACGGCACCTCGAGCTTCGAGTCGTGGGTGCCCGAGATGGAGCGCACCTTCGAGAGCCACGCCCGTTGGCTCCCGGAGCTCGAGAAGGCGGGGATCCCGGTGCTCCTGGGCGACGATTTCGGGGTCGGCTGGATGCCCCACGGCGACTACGCCCGTGAGCTCCTCGCCTACCGCGACGCCGGCGTCGACCCGCTGACGGTGCTGCGCTGGGCCACGCGCAACGGCGCCGCCGTGACGGGTCGCGCCGACGAGCTCGGGTCGATCGAGGTCGGCTTCCTGGCGGATCTCCTCGTGGTGGACGGGGATCCGAGCCAGGATCTCGCAGTGCTCACCGATCGCGACAACCTGAGTGCGATCGTCAAGAACGGCGAGTTCGTGACCTGCGCACTCAAGCGCGAGGCGAGCGCCAGCGCGGCGCAGTGAGCCCGCCACTTGCGGATCCTCGTCTGCATCAAGGGCTACCGGCGCATCATCGACCGGCTCGAGGAGCTCCTCCCCGACGACGAGATCATCGAGTGTGGGGCCGACGAGATCGAGGCCTTGTGCCCCGACGTCGACGTGCTCGTACCGATCGTCTCGCCGCTCCCGAAGGCCGTCTACGCCTCGAAGCGGCTGCGGCTGATCCAGCAGTACGGGGTCGGGCTCGACCCGGTCGACATCCCGGCGGCGACCGCCGCGGGCATCCCAGTCGCGAACATCCCGAGCGGGGGCACCGGCAACGCCGAGTCGGTGGCCGAGCTCACCATCGCCTTGATGTTGATGCTGGCTCGGGCCATCCCCGAAGCGCTGCAGCGTTTCGCAGACGGCGTCCTCGGTGCGGCCCGCGGCGGCACCATCGAGGGCAGCACCGTCACCATCCTGGGCTACGGCGACATCGGTCAGGAGGTGGCGCGACGCCTCGCCGGTTGGCGCGCCCGGGTGATCGCGGTGTCGCGTCACGGCCCGGGGGGCGATCGCGCGCGGGACACGAGCATCCCCCTCGACCTGCACGTCGACGCGTCCAAGGCGGGCGATGCCGTCGCCGAGGCGGACTTCGTCGTGGTGGGGGCCCCCGCGACCCCGGAGAACTACGGACTGGTCGGCCGTGAGCTCTTCGCGCGGATGAAGCCCGAGGCGTTCGTGATCAACGTGGCCCGCGGCCCCGTGATCGACTACGACGCGCTCATCGACGCGCTGCGCGAGGGACGGATCGCTGGCGCCGGCCTCGACGTGTACTGGACCGAGCCCTTTCCGCCGGACGACCCGCTCTTCCAGTACAACGTCATCACCACCCCCCACATCGGCGGGGGCACCGACCTCAGCCTACGCGGGATCGGGGCGGCCTTCGCGCGTCAGATCGAGCGTCTGCGCGGCGGCGAGGCGTTGCTGGCGCTCGCGAACCCCGAGGTCGTCGAGCCCGAGTAGCGGGTCGAGGGGTTCGCGTCCTGGTTGGACTTCGCGAAGGCTTCGCCTTCGCCGCGCGCTCCGCGGCTGCCGCCGCTGCGCTGCCGGGGTGCCGGTCGGGACGTTCGCGTCCTGGTTGGACTTCGCGAAGGCTTCGCGTTCGCCTTCGCTGCGCGCTCCGCGGCTGCCGCCGCTGCGCTTGCCTAGCGGAAGTTCGGCATCACCTCCTTGGCGAAGAGCTCGAGGGAGCGGGTGCCCTTGGCCGGGTCGAGCCCCGGGTACTGCATGTCCATGATGAAGTCCGTGCAGTGGAACTCGTTGGCGAAGGCCTCGAGCTTCGCGCTCACCTGGTCCGGTGTCCCGATCAACCCCACGTGACGGAAGGCCGAGTTGCGGATCTCCTCGGGCTTGGTGAAGGGAAGCGGCTTCTCGTCGCCCTCGGCGTCCTTCGCCTCCGAGAGGATGTCCTGATAGAAGTCCATCAGGTGGAAGAGGTGCTCGGAGATGTCGTCCCAGGCCTGGTCCTCGCTCTCGGCGCAGTAGACCATGCGGAGCTGGGCCACCTTGAAGTCGTCGGGGTTCCGGCCCTCGGCCTCGAGCGTCTCGCGGTAGAGGGGCGCCGGGTCCGGGCCGATCGTCGCCATCAGGTGGTAGCCGAGCTTCGCCGCGTTGCGGATCGCCTTGGGCCCCCGGGCACCGACCCAGATCGGCGGGTGGGGCTTCTGGACGGGCTGCGGGCTCAGGTGCAGGTCCTTGATCTGGGTGAACTCTCCGTCGAAGGTGACGCGTTCCTCGGTGTAGAGACGCTTGATGATCTCGAGGTGCTCGCGCATCCGGCGTCCGCGTTCGCTGCGGTCCATACAGAGCGCGTTGAACTCGTGGTACGAGTAGCCCTGACCCACCCCGAGATCGAAACGGCCGTTCGAGAAGATGTCCGCGCAGGCCACGTCCTCGGCCGCCCGCACCGGGTGCTGATAGGGGAGCAGCAGGATGAAGGTGCCGATGCGGATCCGACTCGTGCGCGCCGCGATGGCCGCGGCGGTGGGGAGCAGCGAGGGGTTGTAGCCGTCTTCGGTGAAGTGGTGCTCGGTGAGCCACACGTGGTCGTAGCCGAGCTCCTCGGCGCGCTCGATCTGGCGCAACAACGCTTCGTAGAGCTCTGGGAAGGGGCGACGCCACTGGAGCGGGTTGCGGAAGTCCTCCATGAAGCCAAAACGCATGGTGCTCTCCTCGGGCGCGCGCCGCGGCAAGCGCAGCCAGGCGGGCGCGGGCCCGCGATTGCACCACGGGCCGGGCGCGCGGTCAACGGCGCGTCTACCATCGAGAATCCCCGCGAAGCGCAAGGAGCCACACCATGCCCGGACCCCTGAACCGCATCAGCCGTCGGATCACCCAGGAGAAGATCCAGGGCGCCTCCCAGGCCATGCTCTACGGAACCGGGATGACCGAGGCCGATATGGACAAGGCCCAGGTCGGGATCTCCGCCGTCTGGTACGAGGGCAACTCCTGCAACATCCACCTGAACGACCTCGCCGCTGCGGTCAAGGAAGGCGTCGAGGCGTCGGGGATGGTCGGGATGCGCTTCAACACGATCGGCGTCTCGGACGGGATGTCGATGGGTACCGAGGGGATGCGCTTCTCGCTGCAGTCGCGCGATCTCATCGCCGACTCGATCGAGACCGTGATGGGTGCCCAGTGGTACGACGCGAACATCTCGCTCCCGGGCTGTGACAAGAACATGCCCGGCTGCGTGATGGCGATGGCGCGGGTGAACCGGCCCTCGATCATGGTCTACGGCGGGACGATCAAGCCGGGCTACGACCGCGATGGCAACACCATCGACATCGTCTCGGCCTTCCAATGCTTCGGCGCCTACATCGCCGGCGAGCTCGACGACGACGCGCGCCAGGACATCGTCCGTCACGCCTGCCCCGGGGCGGGTGCCTGCGGTGGCATGTACACCGCCAACACGATGGCCTCGGCGATCGAGGCCCTCGGGATGTCGCTCCCCTACAGCTCCTCGATCCCGGCGGTCGACCCGGCGAAGCTCGAGGAGTGTCGGGCCGCGGGCGCCGCGATCCGTCACCTCCTCGAGGAGGACATCAAGCCGAGCGACATCATGACGCGAGACGCCTTCGAGAACGCCATGGTGATCGTGTCCGCGCTGGGCGGTTCGACCAACGCGGTGCTGCATCTCATCGCGATGGGCCGTGCGATCGGGGTCGACCTGACCCTCGACGATTTCCAGCGGGTGAGCGACCGCGTTCCCTTCCTCGCCGATCTGAAGCCCAGCGGCACCTACGTGATGGAGGACGTGCACAAGATCGGGGGCACGCCCGCGGTGCTCAAGTTCCTGCTCGAGCACGACGCGATCCACCCCGACTGTCTGACGGTCACCGGCAAGACCCTCGGCGAGAACATCGCCGACCTCCCCGGCCTCGAGGCGGGGCAGAAGGTGATCCGCCCCTGGGACGATCCCATCAAGGACACGGGGCACATCCAGATCCTTCACGGGACGCTCTCGCCCGAAGGTGCCGTCGCGAAGATCACCGGCAAGGAGGGGCTCAGCTTCTCGGGTCCCGCCCAGGTCTTCGACAGCGAAGCGAAGATGCTGGCCGCCGCCGAGAAGAGCGAGATCCGCAAGGGCTCGGTGATCGTGATCCGCTACGAGGGGCCCCAGGGCGGGCCGGGGATGCCCGAGATGCTCACACCCACCTCGGTGATCATGGGTGCCGGGCTGGGACAGGAGGTCGCCCTCATCACCGACGGCCGCTTCTCGGGGGGCTCCCACGGCTTCATCGTCGGGCACGTGACACCGGAGGCGCAGGTCGGGGGGCCGCTCGCCCTGGTGGAAGATGGCGACATCATCACGATCGACGCAAAGAAGCGGACCCTCGACGTCGACGTCGATCCCGACGAGCTCGGACGCCGTCGCGCGGCCTGGAGCGCTCCCCCGCTGCGCGCGACCCGCGGGACGCTCTACAAGTACATCAAGAACGTGAAGTCGGCGTCGGAAGGCTGCGTCACCGACGAGTAGGGGTCGGTGTCACCCACGGGGGGGCTCCCTCCGCGGAACGGCTCGGCGGGCTCGGAACCCCGCGCAGCGAGCCGTGGGCGAGCGAAGTTCAAGAAGACGAAGACTCGGACCCGCGCAAGGTTTCCAGCAGCTCCGGGTCGATCCGGGCCTTGACGGTGCGGCGGTCGAGGCCGAGGCGACGCGCGGTTTCTTCGTAGCTGCCGACGCGGGCGTAGACGCTGGTGCAGTAGCGACGCAGGAGCTCGTCGGCGCTGAGGGACCCGTCGCGGAAGACGGTGGGCCAGTCGTCGGACGAGGCGGGGACCTCGGGCGGGGTGTAGCGCCCGCGGACGAGGACGCTGCGCACGCACTGCTCGAGCTCCCGGACATTGCCCGGCCACGGATAGCGGCTGCCGAGTCGGTCGCGGACGAAGGCGAGGGTCTCGGCGACCAGCCGTTCTGCTTCGCCGTCGCCCACCAGACGGCGGGCGAGGGCGGTGGTGAGGTCGGCGAGCTCGTCGGGGCGGTCGGCGATCTGCTCTCGCAGGGTCGGCGTACGGATGACGTCGGCGCAGAGCCGGTAGAAGAAATCCTTGCGGAAACGGCCCGCGCGCATCTCGACGGCGAGGTCGCGGTTGGTCGCGGCGAGGATCTTGCCCTCGAAACGCCGCGTCTTGTGTTCGCCGATACGCTGGAAGGTACGGCTTTGCAGGACGCGCAACAGCTTGACCTGGATCGCGGGGTCGAGCTCGCCGACCTCGTCGAGGAAGACACAGCCTTCGCGGGGGCAGGCTTCGAGCCAGCCGCGGCGATCGTCGACCGCACCCGTGAAGGCGCCGCGTCGGTGTCCGAAGAGCTCCGACTCGATCAGGGTCGGGCTGAGCGCCGAGAGATTCAGCGCGACGAAGCCCTCGCGGTAGTCGCCGGTGAAGCGGTGCCCTTCGGCGTCGAAGGGGATGTATCGGGAGAGCGCGATGGCCTGGGCGACGAGCTCCTTCCCCGTCCCCGACTCGCCCGTGATGAGGGTCGGGACGTCGGCCAGGCGGCCGTAGAGCGCCCGGCGGTAGCGCGCGCCGTCGTGGGTGAAGATCGCCTCCCACACCGCCGCCCGGAGCGATGCCGCCGGGATCGAGGCGCCGTAGATCTGGCGGAAGATGTGGTGGAAGGCGCGACGCAGCTGAAAGCCCAGGGCGAAGAGATGGGGGGCCTCGCTGGGCTCGGGAAAGACGCGCCCCGGCAGGGCCAAGAAGTGATCGAGGTCTTCGCGAAAGCGGCGAAAGGCGGGGACCCGGCCGGTGGTGGCGCGCCCCGCGTTGCCGAGTTCGATCAGCTGTTGCCACGCCGGCTCGTGGCGCTGGTAGAGCAGGTAGAAGACGAGCTGCTGATAGAGCCGGAGCTCCGCGTCGGTCGCGTCGGCGCCCGCTTCGAGCCGCTCGCGGAGCTGCGGGGCCAGCTCTTCGAAGCGCTCGTGGAGACGCTGCACGTTCGGGCTGCTCGCGCTGGAGCCGGCATCGGCGTACCAGACCGCGGCCCCCGTCCCGACGAAGGCGTCGCCCAGCACCTCCCTCTCGGCAGCTACGCGGTCTTCGAGAAAGGGGTTGCCGTTGGCCAGGCGGGTCACCGCGGCCAGCACGTCCTGCTCGCGTCGATCGAATAGCGCCACGTGTCGTCCCTCCCGTGCCGGGGGCGCGGTCGAGCGGGGTTCCGGGAGCCTACATCGGCAATCGGCTCGCGGAATCGAGGCAGACCCCCAGATTGGAACCGCAATTTGCGGATAGATTGGCTCTTTACGATCCAAATTGGCTCTCCCAGAATGGACCTGTGCTCGATCTCTTCTTCGCCCCCGAACCCGGGACTGGAATCCCTCTCTACGACCAGCTGGCCGCGCGTCTGCGGGAGCTGATCGAGGCCGGGCGTCTGCAGAGCGGCGAACGCCTCCCGCCCACCCGCGAATTGGCGCGCTCGATCGGGGTGAGCCGCAACACGGTGAGCCGCGCCTACGACGGGTTGGCGGCAGAGGGG